>JADHRH010000026.1 GCA_016777545.1 Candidatus Pelagibacter sp. | reverse complement strand
TAAGAATTGCTATATCTCTAGTTTTATTTTTCACCAATATTGTAAGACCTGAAATTATATTAAATGCTGCTACTAATATTATTAAAGACAAAATTATAAACATTACATTTCTCTCAACTTTTAATGCTGAAAATAACGAACTATTCATATCAGCCCATGTATAAATAAATTCATCTTTAAATACTTCTTTAACTTTATTTTTTGCAATAACTATGTCTGAAGGATTTTTAAGATAAATTTCTAAATTTCTATCATCTTTATTAAAATCAAAAAAATTGTCTAATGTATTTATATTTATAAAAGCTATATTTCTATCAAAGTCAGCTAATCCACTTTCAAAGATTGAGCTAACAGTAAAAACTTCTTGTTTGGGTAAATTACCAATAATAGTTTCTATCCCAGATGGAGAGATAATTGATAATTTATCTCCGATCTTAAGTTCTAAATCAAAACTTAATTCCTTACCGATTGAAATATTATTTTTATAAAGTTTATTCGAATTGCCAGAAAATCGACCTTTATTTACCACGTTAAGCTTTGAGAAATTTTTTTGACTGTACCCTCTTAAAACAATACCTTTGGTAAAATCTTGACTAATAATAATTGCTTCACCCGAATTACTATATAGCAATTCTTCAGAAATCTTTTTTAACTCTTTATTTTTAAGTTTATCTGCAGAGATAGAATTTTCGTAAGGCTTAATAGTTATATGAGGATTAAAACCAACAATTTTGTTTATAAGTTCTGTTCTAAAACCATTCATTACCGACATAACGATAATTAAAACAGCAACACCTAGACTTATTCCAATAAAAGAAAATATTGAAATTATATTTAAAAAACCATCTTTTTTTCTAGTTTTTAGATATCTAAATGTAATCTCTTTTTCTAAAGTAGAAATCAATTTTTTTCTTTTTGTTTAATTAAAATTTTTAATATTTGATCTAAAGTTAAATTTTGAGGATCTTTGCCAATTTCTTTAAATTCTAGTAAATCACCATCTGACTTTTTTCCAATAATAATTTGAAATGGAACGCCAATTAAATTAAATTTTTTAATTTTGGATGATAGGTTTTCATCCATATCATCAATTATTGCATCAATACCATTGACATTAAAAAATTCAAAAATTTTATTTGCTTTTTCTAAAGTTGAATTATCATTTTTGTTAATCATTGGTAATATTGCTAGTTCAAATGGAGCAATAGCAAATGGCCATTTCATGATTTCTTCTTTATCATCATATTTAGCCTCAATAATTGCACCAACTAATCTAGACACACCAATTCCATAAGATCCCATTTTAACAAAATCCTTCTTACCCTCAGGCAAATCTACTGATGCATTTAATGGTTTAGAGTACTTATCTCCAAAATAAAATATATGTCCAACTTCAATTCCTTTTGTTATCAATCTATTTTCAACCGAAACTTCTTTTTCAAATTCTTCTTTTTTGAATTTTTCATCTGTAACAGAATAATATTGTTCAAATTTTTTTCTTAAATTTTCTAAAGAATTTTTTTCTATTATTGAACCATCGCTATTCAAGTCAAAAATTCTTTTGTCT
Source organism: Candidatus Pelagibacter sp. (assembly GCA_016777545.1). Lineage (GTDB taxonomy): Bacteria > Pseudomonadota > Alphaproteobacteria > Pelagibacterales > Pelagibacteraceae > Pelagibacter. The sequence goes on along the minus strand of JADHRH010000026.1, from coordinate 8,540 downwards.
GTAAAAATTTTACTTTCACCTGTGTCAGCAAGAATAATAAATTCATGTGAAAGATTTCCTCCAATTGGACCTGTATCGGCAGCCATAGGAATTGCAGTTAACTCAAGTCTTTTAAAAGTTTTTAAATACGATAAGAAGAATTTATTGTAAGAAAATACAGCCTCTTCATCACTCACATCAAATGAGTAAGCATCTTTCATATAGAATTCTCTACACCTCATTATTCCAAATCTTGGTCTTACTTCGTCTCTAAATTTCCATTGAATATGATATAATAATTGTGGCAATGATTTATATGATTTAATACTAGATCTGAATATATCAGTGACTAACTCCTCATTTGTTGGACCATATAACATTTCTCTATTTTGGCGATCATTTATCCTTAACATTTCTTCTCCGTAATCGTCATAGCGTCCACTTTCTTTCCAAATTTCACTAGATTGAATAGTAGGCATCAAAATTTCTTGAGCACCAATTTTGTTTTGCTCTTCTCTTACAATTTGTTCAATTTTTTTCATCACCTTAAATCCTAAAGGTAACCAAGAGTAAATACCCGCCGAGGATTGTTTTATCATACCGACTCTTAACATTAATTGGTGTGATTTTATTTTAGCTTCAGAAGGGTTGTTTTTTAATATGGGTATAAATGATTTTGATATATGCATATTTAACTAATTATATTTCTTAAATTTAAGTATTCATATTTAATTAAAATATAAATTATTATAAAAATTAAGGATGTAATACCAGTACAATAAAAAAATTTTTTTAACATCTTTGGATTTTCAGGAGATCCGGCATCTTCACCTTCAATCTTAATAGTCTTATTTCTATTAACATCTATTGGTAAAATTGCAAAAAACACTATCCACCATATTATGATATAAATAATTGCTAGTCCTGTTGCGCTCATCTAAATTTTTACTAAATTGATATTTGTAAAAGGTTTTTTTCCTGTCATTTCTTTAGTATATTTTTTACAAGTGATCTTTAATGCATCGATTAAGTTATACTCTTGTTTTTTATTACCTAAAGAAAAGGTTTTAATTGTACCTTCAATAGCTTCCTCTAAACCATAAATAAATTCATCTACATCATAAACTGGGATACCTCTAAAAGTTAATACTGGTCTTTTATGTATATTTCCTTTTTGAGAAATTAAAATTGTAACTTCCATATATCCATTTGCACTTAAATTTTTTCTATCTTTTATCGATTGTGAGTCTTCTTCAACACTCATATTTCCATCAAGATAAAGTCTACCACTAGGTGCTTTATCAAATACATGAGGTTTTCCTGGAAATAATTTTACAATATCACCATTTTGTACTTGTACTGGATGTGGCACCTTCATTTCATGTGCAAATTTCATATGTTCAATCATATGACGATGCTCTCCATGTACTGGTATTACACAATTAGGCTTCACCCAATCATACATTTCTCTTAAGTCGTCTCGATTAGGGTGACCAGAAACATGTACAAATTCACTTTCTTCTGAAATAACTTCGATGCCATCTTTGACTAATTGATTTTGCAATTTAAACAATTTTTTTTCATTTCCTGGAATAATTTTAGATGAAAAAATAACTGTGTCATCTTTTTCAATATAAACATCTGGATGTGTGTAGCTAGCAATTCGCATCAAAGCTGCCATTGGCTCACCCTGACTACCTGTACATAAATAAACAATTTTTTCTCTAGATATTTTTTTTGCCTCTCTAGCATCTATTGGTTCAATTACATTTTTTAAATAACCACATTGTCTAGCAGCTTTAAAAATTCTATGCATTGATCGACCAACTAAAGAAATTTGTCTGCCAGTTTTTTCTGCACAATAAAAAGCTGTCTCCATTCGTGCAACATTTGATGCAAAAGATGCCATGACAATTCTTTTTTTTAGACTACCCATAATATTTAATAGGCTCTTTCTAACATCTAACTCTGAGCCTGCTTTACCCATGCTGAATACGTTTGTTGAGTCACATATCATTGCCAGAACACCTTCTTTACCAACTTCTTTTAGTCTGTTTGAATTAGTTTTTTCACCAATTAAAGGTTCTGGATCGATCTTCCAATCTCCAGTATGTAAAATTATACCAGCCGGTGTTTCAATTCTTAGTCCATTAGGTTCAAGTATAGAGTGGGTTAATGTTATATATTCTATCTTAAATGGTTCTAGATTTACTGTACCATTAAGTTGAACAATCTTTAAATGATTAGTTATATCTATATTTTTTTCTTTAAATTTTTCTTTAATTAAAACAGCAGTAAATGGTGTTGCAAAAATTTTACACTTAAGCTGTGGCCATAGCAAAGCTATTGCACCAATATGATCTTCGTGCGCATGTGTCAAAATAATTCCTAGCAGATCTTCTTTTTTATCAACAATAAAACCTGGATCTGGATATATTAGGTCAACACCTGGAATGGTATCGTCAGCAAATGTTACACCAATATCTACCATAATCCATTTATGTTCACCTGGTTTTCCATAAGCAAACAAATTCATATTCATTCCAATTTCACCAGAGCCACCTAAAGGGCAAAATAATAATTCATCTTTCATATTTATTTAATTAGAATTGAGGCTTTGATTAAGCCATTAATAGTAATATCTTTATTTAATGTAACTTTCGCTTTGATTGATTTTTTAAACAAATTAGAAAATCCTCCAGTAATTATTATTTCAAAGGACTTCTTTGTCTCTTTCTTAATTAAATTAACAATATTGTCAATTAAACCTGCATATCCCCAAAAAAAACCAGACCTAACTGCATTTATGGTGTTTTGGCCAATAACTTTTTTTGGCTTTTTTAGGTTTATATTGGGTATTAAACTAGCTTTATCAGATAATGTTTTTAAAGACAGTTTAACACCAGGGGCTATTACACCACCATAATAATTTTTTTTAACTAATACATCAAAAGTTGTTGCTGTACCAAAATCTAAAATAATATAATTTTTTTTTTCACCAATAACACTTAAAGCATTAGCCAATCTATCAGATCCAATTTGTTTATAATTAACCTTGATATTAATCATTTTTTTGAGATCTAAATCTTTAAGTTCGTAAATTTTAATTTTAAGCTTTTGATAAAAAATTTTTTTTATTTGATTAAAAGCTTTAGGTACAACACTACAAAATAAAACTTTTTTAATATTTATTTTGCTCAATTTAAATTTAGTCAATAGCACTGATAGCGAATTATTATTAATATCTTTAGTTTTGATTATTATTTTTTTAATAATCTTGTTTGATTTGTCAATTAAACAAACCTTTGTCTCTGTGTTTCCTATGTCTCCAACTATTATCATTTCAAAATACTATATATTTTTTTAATATTATTTTTTTGTATCATCGGAATATATTTTTCATAAATTTTTATTAACTTTCTTCGAACATTATTAACTGTTATTTTGCTATTTGTTAAATCTAAAAGATTGGTAGTAGGATAATTTGTTAAATTTGGATTTTTAATCAAATTTACACCTATTCCAATAATTATGAATTTTTGATCAAGTTTTAATAGAGTTTCTTGTAATATTCCTGAGACTTTTTTATTATCGATTAGTAAATCATTTGGTTTTTTAATTTTTATGGTTCCTTTATAGAATGAAGAGATTGTTTTTTTAACTAATAAACAATTTATGAAAGTAAATTTCTTTAAATCAAAGTGCTTATTGTCTATTGGAAAAAAAATACTTATATACAGATTACCTTTTGGAGATACCCAAGTTTTACCATATTGCCCTCTACCTTTAACTTGCTTTTCTGCTGAAACAATCCCAAACTTATTTTTTGAGTGTAGTATTATTTTATGCGCTAAATTATTTGTGCTATTTACTATTTTAAAGTTGAATTTTTTTAGCTTCATCAAAGAATATTAATTCTTGAGACTACCTCAACTATTTGACCTGGAAAGATAAAATATAAAAGAATTAACAATGTTGATAAAGTTAGTGATGCTTTTAACCAAATATTATGATCATCATCATATTTGTCTTTTTCTTGATCAAAATAAATAACTTTAATTATTTTAAGATAATAGAACGCCGCTATTACAGTAGATAACAATCCAACGATTGCTAAGAAATACATTGATTGTTCTATTACAGCTTTAAATATATAAAATTTTGCAAAAAAGCCTGCCAATGGCGGAATGCCTGCTAATGAAAATAATATGATAAGTAAAGATAATGATAAGATTGGATGATTTTTTGATAAACCAGATAAATCATCAATGGTTTCAAAATATTCATCGTTTCGCTTAAGCATTAATAAACAGCTAAAAAATGCTAAATTCATAACTAAATAAATGCTTATATAAACAATTGAACTTTGAATACCTTCGTTAGAACCTACTGATAATCCTGCAAGAGCATATCCCATATGACCAATTGAACTATAGGCAATAAGTCTTTTAAGATTACTTTGACCTATCGCTGCAATGGCTCCAAAAATCATAGAGGCGATAGATAAAAAAATTAATATAGGTTGCCATTGTTCAATCATGCTTACAAAAGGTACATATAAAAATCTTATAAATACTGTAAGTGCAGCAACTTTTGGTACTAGTGCAAAAAATAATGTTACTGCTGTAGGAGAACCTTCATACACATCAGGAGCCCACATATGGAATGGGACTGCTGATATCTTAAAAGCTAACCCAACTAAAATAAAAACAATTCCAAAAGTTAATCCATAATTATCTGAGTTCATTGAATTATTTATAATTTCAAAGTTTGTAGACCCTGAGAAGCCATAAATTAGAGAGCATCCATAAAGCAATAAACCTGATGATAAGGCACTTAGAACAAAGTATTTAAGTCCAGACTCTGATGATTTTAATTGATCTCTATTGAATGAAGCTAAAACATATAAAGCTAATGACTGAAGTTCTAGACCAATATAAAACACCATAAGATCATTAGAACTAATCATCACCATCATTCCTAGTACTGAGGATAGTATTAAAATTGGGTATTCTATTAAAAAAATCTTAAATATTTTTAGATATCTAGTTGATATAGATAAAACAAATGCTGTGGCTATGATTGTAAGAATTTTCATATATGATGAAAGTTTATCGACAACATAACTGTCATTAAACAACATAATATTTTGATTTAATGACTCATTAAAAATCAAAACACCAGTAATTAATAAAGAAGCTAAAGCACAATAATGAACAATAATTGAACTATTCTTTTTAAATACTCCAAGAAGAAGTAAAAACATTATTGATAGTGAAATAAAAATTTCTGGTAAAATGGAAGCTATATTGTTCATTAGTTATTTACCTCTGCAATAATATTATTTAAATTAAAATTATACATCTCAATTAAATCTTTTACTGAAACTTCTATTGTATTGATAATTGGTTCCGGATAAAAACCAAAGAACAATACTGGAATTGCTAAAGACCATAATATTAGCTTCTCTGAATTATCAAGGTCAGTCATTTTTAAAAGATCTTTGTTTACAATTTTACCAAAAACAACCCTTCTATATAACCAGAGCATATAGGCTGCACCAAAAATAACTCCCAAGCTAGCTATAACTGCAACTAAAAAATTGTCTTTAAAGGCTCCCATTAGTATTAAGAACTCTCCAATAAAACCACTTGTACCAGGCAAACCTAAAGCTGCTAAAGTAAAAAGCATAAATAATATTGAATACTTTGGTATAACAGATACTAATCCACCATAAGTTGCTATTAATCTTGAATGCATACGGTCATAAATAATTCCGACGCATAAAAATAATGCTGCAGAAACTAGTCCATGACTAATCATTTGAAATATACTTCCTTCGATACCTTGTTGAGTAATTGTAAATATACCTAAAGTAACAAAACCCATATGAGCAACAGAAGAATATGCTATTAATTTCTTCATATCTTCTTGCATTAATGCAACTAAAGATGTGTAGACAATAGCAATTAAACTTAAAATATAAACTAGAGGTGTAAATAATTCAGAAGCAATAGGAAAAAGTCCTAAAGAAAATCTTATAAAACCATATCCAGCCATTTTTAGTAATATAGCAGCAAGTAAAACAGATCCTGCTGTTGGAGCTTCTACGTGAGCATCTGGTAGCCAAGTATGTACTGGCCACATTGGTGTTTTAACAGCAAATGAACTAAAGAAAGCAAGCCATAATAAGTTTTGATATTTGCTATCTATTCCAAGTTCATAAAGTTGAGTAATATCAGTTGTTCCAGATATCCAGTAAATTGAAATTATAGCTATTAACATTAATACAGAACCAAGAAGTGTGTATAAGAAAAATTTGAATGCTGAATAAACTCTTCTTGTGCCACCCCAAATTCCAATTATTAAAAACATGGGGATTAAACCAGCTTCAAAAAATAAATAAAATATTACTAGATCTAATGAACAAAAAACACCTATCATTAAACTTTCCATCACCAAAATTGCAATCAAAAAATCTCTTAATCTATATTTAACAGAATTGTTGACTGATATAATGCAAAGAGGAGTTATGAATGAAGTTAAAACAACAAACAATATTGATATACCATCAACACCTATTTTATAATTAATGAAACCTTTTAACCACTCTCTATCTTCAACAAATTGAAAGCTCGATGTAGTTGGATCAAATTGATACCAAAGATAAATTGAAATTAAAAAATTAACAAAAGATGTAAATAAAGCAACATACTTTCCTGTATTTGAATTTTTATCTTTTGAAAAAAGTAAAAACAAAGAACCAATTACTGGAAGTAAAATTAACGATGATAGAATTGGAAAATTCATTAGTTTAAAATTAAAAAAGTTAATAATGCAGAAAATCCTAATAATATCATGAAAGCATACTGATAAATAAATCCACTTTGAAATTTACTAGCTCGTAATGATAAATTTTTAATCAGTAAAGAAACTCCATCTGGACCAAATTTATCGATCACCTTAACATCAATTATTTTCCAAAAAAATAAACCAATTTTTTTTGAAGATTGAATAAACAAAACATTATAAAGTTCATCAAAGTACCATTTATTTATTAAAAAATTATATAGAGGTTTATTGGATTGAACGATACGATTTGGTATATCTTTATCCTTTACAAACAAATAATAAGCAAGTGGTATAGATATCAATACTAAAATTGGAGTGGTTAAAAGAAACCATAATGGTGGATGCTCTGTGCTCAAAGGATTTAAAAATTTTATCGAATTTCCCCAAAAAACATTTTGCTCACCATGACCAATGAATAAATCTTTAAATAAAAAACCAGCAAATATTGCACCAATTGCAAGCACAAATAAAGGTATAAGCATTACCAAAGGTGACTCGTGCATTTCATTAATATCAATTTTTCTATTATTGTATTCCCCATGAAATGTTTTAAATATTAATCTCCAAGAATAAATTGAGGTTAAAACAGCAGTAAAAATACCAATTCCAGCTGCATAATATCCTGTCGTGTTACCTTTAAGATATGCAAATTCTATAATTGCATCTTTTGAGTAAAAGCCTGACAAAAAAGGAAATCCTGTAAGTGCTAAAGTGCCAATAATCATAAAGATATATGTGTAAGGTAACTTTTTATATACAGCACCCATTTGGTTGATATCTTGTTCATCTTTGAATGAATGAATAACTGAGCCTGAACCTAAAAAAAGTAATGCTTTAAAAAAGGCATGAGTGAAAAGGTGAAACATTGCAACATTATATGCACCCACACCAGCAGCAAAAAACATATAGCCTAATTGACTACACGTAGAGTAAGCAATGATTTTTTTAATATCAGTTTGAACTAAAGCAATAGTTGCAGCAAAAAATGCCGTAGTCATTCCCACTATTGTAATTATATTAAGTGTTAAAGGTGAATATTCAAAAATTGGAGAACATCTAACTACTAAAAAAACTCCAGCTGTAACCATAGTTGCAGCATGTATTAAAGCTGATACAGGCGTCGGTCCCTCCATCGCATCAGGCAACCATGTATGTAGAAATATTTGTGCTGACTTACCCATTGCACCAATAAATAAAAGAATACAAATAAGATCAACAGCATCCATGTTCATGCCCAAAAAAAATAATTTTTTATCAACAACTTGAGGAATCTGACTAAATACTTCATTATAATTTACCGTACCAAATAAATAGAAAATTAAAAATATTCCTAAAGCGAAGCCAAAATCACCTACTCTATTTACCACAAAAGCTTTGATTGCTGCCGCATTAGCAGAGTCTTTTTTAAACCAAAAACCAATTAAAAAATAAGAGCAAAGACCTACTCCCTCCCAGCCAAAAAATAATTGAAGAAAATTATCTGAAGTAACCAACGTAAGCATTGAAAAAGTAAAGAGTGATAAGTATGCCATAAATCTAGGTTTGTGAGGATCATGAGACATATATCCTATCGAATAAATATGCACCAAAGCAGAAACTAAAGTCACAACAACTAACATCACTGAAGATAAAGCATCTACTTTTATGGACCAGTTAACATCTAAACTTCCAGAGTTAATCCATGTGGCAACGACTACGTTATTTTCATA
>JADHRH010000025.1 GCA_016777545.1 Candidatus Pelagibacter sp. | reverse complement strand
TTAGAGTATAACATGCTATGATCAAAAATATATCAAATCTTGGTGACGCATCAGTATATTGTGATTTCGGATCAGACGTAAATGAACAAATAAATTCAAATGTAATTTGTTATTTTAATGAAATCTCAAAGTTAGTTGAGACAAATGAAACTACTGGAATAAATAATATTATCCCCTCCTATAATAAATTAATCATCAATTTTGATTTGTCTCAAACTACATTTAACGAAGTTAAAGAAAAAATTTTAGCATTAGATGTTAAAAATCAAACCAAGGATAACTTTAAAAAAATTAAGATTGCTATTTGTTGTGATGATGAATTTGGCCTAGATTTTAATAGAATTTTAAAAATAACTAAACTCTCGAAAGAAGAAATTTTAAACTTAAGTTTAAATAAAGAATACTTTTGTTATATGACAGGATTTATTGCGGGTATGCCTTTTTTAGGAGATATAAATAAGGACATTAGATGTAATCGTTTAGAGACACCAAGATTAAAAGTTCCAAAAGGTTCGGTTGGAATAACCGAGCAGTTTGTAAACATTTATACTTTTGAAAGCCCTGGAGGATGGAACATTATAGGCAATACCCCTGAAAAAATTTTTGATAATTTAAACAGCAAAGAACCTGCTTTAATCAAACCTGGAGATAGAATTAGTTTTTATCAAATATCTAAAGAAGAATATTTAAATTGGAATGAGTAATACATATTTTGAAGTTTTAAGAGCAGGAGTTAATACAACAATCCAAGATATTGGAAGAAATCACATGTATCACTTAGGCATTACAATTAGTGGTGCAATTGATCAAAGAAACTATGTTTTAAGTAATAAACTTGTAAACAATTCGTTAAATGAAGCAGTTATAGAGTTTGCTTATCAAGGCCCTCTCTTAAAATTAAAAAATGGTTCAATTAATTTTTGTATCACTGGTGATGTAATTTTTAAGATTATTAAAAAAGATGGTTCAATAGAAGACGGCACTTGTTATGAAAGTTATACTTTAGAAGATGAAGAGCAATTAGATATAATCTCAACCAAAAATACTGCTTATGGATATTTATCAGTTAGCAATGGTTTTAAATTACAAAAGATTTGGAATAGTTATTCAATAAATACAAAAGCAAATATTGGTCCAAACAATGGTAAAAAATATTCACTACAAGATAAAATTCTAATTAACAATCAAGATCTTGTATTAAATAAAAAAAATAAAATAAATTATAATGAAAGTTCTGATAATTTAATTAGAATAATTAAAGGTACTAATTTCAATTATTTTTCAAAAAAATCACAAGATAGTTTTTTTAATGATGAGTTTTCAGTAACTAAAGATGCAGATCGAATGGGCATTAGATTGACTGGACCTAAGTTAGAAAATATCGTTAACACAAATATTAAATCAGAAGGTCTTGTAAGAGGAGTAATCCAGGTCCCAGCTGATGGAAATCCAATTATAATGCTTTCTGATCACGGAACTATTGGAGGATACCCAAAGATCGGAGTTGTTATTTCAGCAGATTTAGATCAAGTTGGTCAATTTACACCTGGATCTAAAATAAGATTTAAAGAAGTAAGCCTTGCAGAAGCTCAGAATATATTTAAAGCATATACGATTGATACAAATAAATATTTAAATGAAAATAATTAGCAAAATTCCTGGCCCGATACTCGTTTTTATGGGTGCATGCTGCTTAAGCTTTGGAGGCTTGATTGTAAAATCATTCGAGGGTGCAACTCTGTGGCAAATATTATTTTGGCGGTCATTATTTTTTTCATTAACAATTTTGTTGTTTTTAGTAATCACTTATAAGCAAAAATTATTTAAGGCATTTTATGACTCAGGATTACCAGGGTTTTTTGGTGGAATTATTTTATCCTTGGGTTTCTGTGGATATGTTTTTGCGATGTATAATACAACTGTTGCAAACACTAATTTTATCATTTCAACACAAATATTGTTTCTAGCAATATTTGGATACTTATTCTTAAAAGAAACAATTACATCTTTAACATTAGTATCAATTATCCTTGCGATCACTGGAGTTTTGTTAATGGTTGGAAATTCTTTATCACCAGGAGAAATGTCTGGCAATTTAGCAGCTTTTAGTATGCCTATTACATTTGCTGTTCTGATAATGATTGTGAGAAAATTTCCCAATGTCGATATGGTACCCGCACAATTTATTGCGGGTGTAAGTTCATGTATTATTGGATATTTGTTATCAGACAAACTTATGATTTCCTCTAATGATATCTTTTTAGGATTTACTGCAGGTTTTTTTCAAGTTGGATTTGGATTTATATTTATAACTATGGGTGCTCGAAGCACTCCTTCTGCGATGGTTGGTATTATAATGTTATCCGAATCTGTTTTAGGACCTATATGGGCATTTTTATTTGCAGGTGAAAGATCATCATTATTTACATTAATTGGAGGCAGTATTATTCTTTTTGCAGTATTACTGCAATTTTATGCATTGCTTTTTCCAAGTAAAAAAAAATTAGAAGTTGACTCTTAACATCAACTCATAGATTATCACAACATACGGGAGAGACTACACTACGTAGCGCCGAAGGAGCAACCACCCAGGAATCTCTCAGGCAAAAAGGACCGTACCATATTAACTCTGGAAAGAGATTTAGTTCTCGCCGAAGGAGCAAAACTCTCAGGCAAACATACAGATGGGTATAAAAGTTAATATGGAAAATATAAAAACTAAACTTTACAATTTACATCAAAAGCATGGAGCAAAGTTTGTTCCATTTGCAGGCTATGAAATGCCGATACAATATCCTGAAGGCATTGTAGAAGAACATAAATACACAAGATCAGATGCAGGATTATTTGATGTTTCTCACATGGGACAACTTTTTATTAAAGGTGGTGAGGAATTAACTGCAGATTTAGAAAAAATTTTTCCCTTAGATTTAAAAAATATCTCCTTAAATCAAAGCAAGTATAGTTTCTTAATGAATGAAGAAGCCTTTATTCACGATGATTTGATTATCACAAAAGTTGAAGGAGGATACAATATTATTTTGAATGCAGCTTGCAAAAATGAAGATTATCAAATCATAGCAAAATTATTAAATAATAAATATGAAATGGTTTTAAATTCTGATTTATCACTCATTGCTATTCAGGGCCCTAAAGCTGCTAATATCTTAAAAGAAGTCATTGCAGGTCCTGATAATCTTAATTTTATGAATGGTGATTGGTTTAATTACTCAGATGATAAAGTTTATATAACAAGATCTGGATATACAGGTGAAGATGGTTTTGAAATTTCAATAGGCAATAACAAAGTAGAGGATTTAGTTAAAAATTTAATACTAAAAGGGGCAAAATTAATAGGTTTGGGTGCAAGAGATACCTTAAGATTGGAAGCAGGTCTTTGTTTATATGGCCATGATATTGATCTAGAGACAACACCAATTGAGGCAAATCTTAAATGGGCAATCTCTAAAAAAAGGTTAGAGAATGGTGGTTTCAGAGGGTTTGATAAAATTGATAGTCAGATAAAATCAGGTACTAAAAAATTAAGAGTAGGCATTGCTCCTGAAGAAAGAATTATAGCTCGAGAAAAAACAAAAGTGTTTAATGAGAATAATGAAGTTATAGGAGAAATAACAAGTGGAACTTTTGGACCAAGCATACAAAAACCAATTACACTTGGTTATGTGCAAAGTGAGTATGCTAAATTAGATACAAAGATTTTATTAGAAGTTAGAGGTAAAAAATACCCAGCTAAAATATGTAAATTACCATTTTATAAAAAAAGCTATGTGAAAGGAGCAAACTAATGAGTGATGTAAAATTTTCAAAAGAACATGAATGGATTAAAATGGATGGTGATATAGCCACAATAGGGATTACACAACATGCAACAGAAATGTTGGGAGATATTGTTTTTGTTGAACTTCCTGAACTAGGATCAAATGTTGAAAAAGACGGTAATGCGGGAGTGGTTGAATCTACAAAAGCTGCAAGTGATGTTTATACCCCAGTTTCTGGAGAAGTAGTTGAAAACAATCAAGCAATTGTTGATGACCCAGGTAAAATAAATAGTGATCCAGAAAATGAAGCTTGGTTTTTTAAGCTTAAAATTAAAGATAAGGCAGAGTTGGATACTCTAATGAATAAAGAGGAATACGATAAATTTGCAAAAGAAAGTGGTAATTAAAAATGCTTAAAGCTTCACAAAAAGATTTTATTAAAAGACATATTGGACCATCTGATACTGAGCAAAATTTTATGCTCAAAGAATTAGGGTTTAAAAATTTGGACGAACTAATAAACAAAACAGTTCCAGAAAAAATCTTACTTAAAGAAAGTCTTGAAATTGGTGAGCCTAATTCAGAATATGAAGCTTTAAGAAAACTAAAAGAAATTTCAAAAAAAAATATAATTAATTCAAACTTTATAGGTATGGGGTATTATGGAACTTTTACACCACATGTAATTCTTAGAAATATTTTAGAAAATCCAGGCTGGTATACATCGTATACTCCATATCAACCTGAAGTAGCCCAAGGTAGATTAGAAATGCTTTTAAATTTCCAACAAATGATTATTGATTTTACAGGAATGGATATAGCTAACGCCTCTTTACTTGATGAAGGTACTGCGGCAGCTGAAGCTGTCGGACTAAGTTACAGAGTTAGTAAAAATGAAAGTAATAAAGTATTTGTATCAAAAGATTGTCACCCTCAAACGGTCGATGTTATTAAAACAAGAGCTGAACCTATGGGTTTAGAGGTTATTGTTGGAGATGAATATAAAGATATCAAAGGTGAAATTGTTTGTGGTATTATTCAATACCCTGGAACTTTAGGTGATATTAAAGATCCAAGTGAAGCGATCAGTCAAATTCATAAGAATAAAGGTAAGGCAGTTTTAATTTGTGATTTACTTTCGTTAGCCAAACTAAAAACACCTGCTGAACTTGGTGCGGATATAGCAGTTGGAAGCTCACAACGTTTTGGAATTCCAATGGGTTACGGTGGACCCCATGCAGCATTTTTTGCAACAAAAGATGAGTATAAAAGATCAATGCCAGGAAGAATTATAGGGGTATCGGTAGATCGTCATGGCAAAAAAGCATACAGACTTGCACTACAAACTCGTGAACAACATATAAGAAGAGACAAAGCAACAAGTAATATTTGTACAGCTCAAGCTTTACTAGCAATAGTGTCTGCAGCCTATGCAGTTTATCATGGGCCAGAGGGAATTCTTAAAATTGCTAACAACACATCTCAATTAGCAAAAAACTTTTCAGATAAGCTAAAGCAGACAGGCTATGAATTATACTCAGAACATTTCTTTGATACAGTTACTATCAAAACTTTAGATAAAACTGACATTATTTATAACAATGCATTAAGAGAAAATATTAACATAAGAAAAGTAAACTCTCAAATGTTAGCAGTTTCATTTGATGAAAAGAAAAATGTTTATCGTGCTAATCAATTGCTTAAAGTTTTTAATTGTTCAGAAACTATCAAAGAAGAGATGAATGAAAGTTTAACTAATATTCCTAAAAACTTATTAAGAACTTCTAAATTTTTACAACACAAAGTGTTTAATAGTTATCATTCTGAAACAGATATGTTGAGATATCTTAAAAGATTAGAAGATTCTGATATAGCATTGAACAGATCAATGATTGCTCTTGGATCATGTACAATGAAATTAAATGCAGTTGCTGAAATGATTCCAGTTACTTGGAGAGAATTTTCAGAACCACATCCATTTGCACCTTTAGAGCAGATGGAAGGGTATAGAACATTATTTACTGATTTAAAAAATTGGCTACGTTCAATAACTGGGTTTTCAGGTGTATCTTTACAACCTAATGCTGGAGCTCAAGGAGAGTTTGCAGGACTTATGGTGATTAGAAAATTTCATGAAAACAATGGAGATCATAATAGAAACATATGCTTAATTCCAAGTTCAGCACATGGAACAAACCCTGCTAGTGCACAAATGGTTGGCATGAAAGTTGTAGTTGTCAGTTGTGATAGTCATGGAAATGTAGATTTTGAAGATTTAAAAAATAAAGTTGAAAAACATAAAGATAATCTAGCAGCATTGATGGTTACTTATCCTTCGACACATGGTGTCTTTGAAGAAAAGATAGTAGATATTTGTGAACTTGTACATAGTAACGGTGGACAAGTTTATATGGATGGTGCTAATCTAAATGCACTTGTTGGAATAGCAAAGCCTGGGAAATTTGGGCCTGATGTTTGTCATATAAATTTACATAAAACTTTTTGTATACCTCATGGTGGAGGTGGACCTGGAATGGGACCAATCGCCTGTAAAAAACATTTAGAAAAATTTCTGCCCAACCATTCAGTTGTAAAAGATTGTGGACCAGCAACAGGTGTAGGTGCAATTTCTGCAGCTCCCTGGGGTAGTTCAAGCATTCTTTCCATATCTTGGATGTACATGAAGATGATGGGATCGGAAGGTTTGAGAAAGGCATCAGAAGTTGCAATTTTAAATGCTAATTACATTGCCTATAAATTAAACAGCTCTTTTCCTATTTTATACAAAGGCAAAAATGGCAACGTTGCACATGAATGTATTATTGATATCAGGCAAATAAAAACTGAAACAGGAATAACAGAGGAAGACATTGCAAAACGATTAATAGATTATGGTTTTCATGCACCTACTATGTCTTGGCCTGTTGCAGGAACGATGATGATTGAGCCCACAGAAAGTGAAAGCTTAGAGGAGATTGATAGGTTTTGCGATACTTTGATTAAGATTAAACAAGAAATAGATAAGATAAAATCAGGTGCTTTTGATAAATTGGATAATCCGTTAAAGAATGCGCCACATACGCACGTTGAATTAGCTTCAAATACATGGGATCATAAATATGAAAGAGAAGAGGCAGCTTATCCTTCTGAATTTTTAAGATCATTTAAGTTTTGGCCTCCAGTTGCTAGAGTAGATAATGTTTATGGAGATAAAAACTTATTTTGTACATGTCCTTCAATGGATGAATACGAAGAGACAGCAGCATAATAAAAATATCATAAAATGAAAATTGCTGTAGTTGGAGCTGGCATATCAGGTTTAAGTGCAGCATATTATTTATCTAAAAAACATAAAGTTGATTTATTTGAAAAAGAAAATCAGTTTGGTGGTCACGCAAATACAATAAAAGTTAATTACAGACAAAACAAAGAAATAGCTGTAGATATTGGATTTATGGTATTTAACAAAAATACCTACCCAAATCTAATCAATTTTTTTTCTGAAAATAAAATTGCAATAGAAAAAAGTGATATGTCATTTTCTGTTACTGTTGAGGGCACTAATATTGAATACTGTGGCAAAGGGTTAAAAGGAATTTTTTCAAATAAACAAAATTTATTTAATTTAAAATTTATCAAAATGTTTTTTGAAATTCTTAGCTTTTATAAAAACTGTGAAAAATTGGATATTGCAAAAATACAATCCACAACACTAGGAAATTATCTTAAAGAAATAAAAATTTCAGATTATTTTATAAATTATCATATTATTCCTATGGTTTCAGCAATTTGGTCAATGCCTCCCTATGAAGCCTCACAAATGCCTCTGACGTTCTTTTTAAGTTTTTTTAAAAATCATGGATTGTTTAAAATAAAAAATAGACCACAATGGTATACGGTTGCAAATCGGAGCAAAACATATGTTGATAAAATAATTTCACAAATTAGTGGTCAACATTTCAAAAATTATAATATTAATAAAATAACTAGACAAAGTACAGGTGTTAAAGTTTTTTATGGTGAAGAAAATGAATTCTTTGATTATGACAAAGTTGTAATTGCAACTCATGCAGATGAAGTATTAAATATTATAGATAGTCCAACACCAGAAGAGGAATTAATTTTAAAAAATTTTAAATATAAAAGTAATATTGCTGTTATTCATTTTGATGAGAGTGTTATGCCAAAAAATAAGAAAGCTTGGTGTTCATGGAACTCTTCAATGGATCCAAATAATATTGAAAAGACGTCAGTTACCTATTGGTTAAATCAGTTGCAAAACCTAGAAATTGATAGAAATATTTTTTTAACCTTAAATCCATTTAAGGAAATACCTGTTGAAAAAATCTTTAAAAAGGTATCGTTTACTCATCCCTATTACGATGCAGAGGCATTACTAAATCAAGGTGAACTGCATAAAATTCAAAATAAAGAAAATATATTGTTTTGTGGAAGTTATTTTGGCTATGGTTTTCATGAAGATGGAATAAAATCTTCTATTGAAATGCTAAAAAAACTTAATGATTAAAAACTCATATATTTATACAGGATCTGTAATACACAAAAGATTCAAGCCAACCATTCATAGTTTTAAATATAAAGTATTTTCATTACTAATTGATCTTGCTGAGTTAGATACATTACAAAAAAATTTAAAAATATTTTCATATAATAAATTCAATATCGTTAGTTTTTTTGATGTAGACCATGGACCAAGAGATGGTAGCCCAGTTGAAAATTGGGTTAAAGATAATCTAAAAAAAAATAATCAAGAGTATGAAGACGTACAAATTAAACTTTTATGTTATCCAAGAATATTCGGTTATGTTTTTAATCCACTAAGTGTCTTTTATATATATGATAATAAATCAAATCTTATATCAATCATGCATGAAGTTAAAAATACATTTGGTGAACAACACGTTTATATCTTTAAAGTTAATAAAAATGAAAATTTAGTACAGCAAATTTGTAAAAAGAAATTTCATGTTTCACCTTTTATAAATATGAATTGTGTTTATTTTTTTAGAATATTGAAACCTGGAAATAAAATTTCAGTAATAATTGATGTACAAGACCCAGAAGGTAAAATTCTTTATGCATCTCAAGATGGGATTAAAAGTGAATTAAATAATGCATCTTTAATCAAGTCTTACTTAAAACACCCATTAATGACATTTAAAGTTATTGTGGCGATACATTTTGAGGCATTTAAATTGTGGATAAAAAAGATAAAGTTTATTCAAAAAAAAATTAAAATTAAAAATAATATTACAATAGAAAATTAATGCTCATTTATAAACTGTCAGATTTAATTGTATTTAGCTTATTAAAAAATATTAAGCACGGACATCTTGAAGTTATAAAAATGAATGGCGAGGTCCTAAAGTTTGGTGATCCAAATGAAATTTTAAAAGTTTCATTAGAAATTAAAGATGAAAGTTTCATTTATAACCTGATTAAGAGTGGAAGCGTTGGATTGGGCGAATCTTATATGAAAGGATTTTTTACAACAAATAACCTTTCAGATTTAATTGAATTAACTGCTCGTAACATAGGTATCATTTACAAGTTTTCAGGGATTCTAGATTTAACTATTATTAATTATATAAAGAGAAAGTTTGTTAAAAATACCAAAACTAGAAGTAAAGAGAATATTGCAAGGCATTATGATCTTGGTAATGATTTCTTTTCTTTATGGCTAGATAAATCGTTAACTTATTCAAGTGCAATATTTAAAGAACCTGATCAAGATTTATTTGAAGCACAAAAAAATAAATATCAAAAATTAATAGACCTTTTACAACCATCAAGTGGGAGTAGAGTGCTAGAGATTGGATGTGGTTGGGGAGGTTTTGCTGAGTACTTAGGTACTAATTACGATGTTAAGTTAGATTGTATAACCATTTCTCAAAGACAATTTGAATTTGCTAAAGAAAGAATTCACAAATACGGGTTAAACGAAAAAGTTAATATAGAATTAAAAGATTATAGAGATTTGAAAGCTAAGTATGACCATATTGCATCAATTGAAATGATAGAAGCAGTAGGTCAAGATTACTTGAATAGTTATTTTAATACTATTAAAAATAATTTGTTACCTTCTGGCACGGCTGGTATTCAAGCAATAACTATCGATGACCAGTTATTTGACCGATACAAAAATAAAGAAGACTTTATTCAAAAATATATTTTCCCAGGTGGTTTTTTGCCTTCAAAAAGTGAATTACAAAATTATGTTGATAAAAATGGATTAAAATTTAATGAGTATAATTCATATGCCAACCATTACTCGGAGACCTTGATTGTTTGGAGAGAAATATTTAATAAAAAATGGGACTTAATTAAAAAACAAGGTTTTGAT
>JADHRH010000024.1 GCA_016777545.1 Candidatus Pelagibacter sp. | reverse complement strand
GATAAGGAAGAATCAGAGAAAAGACAGACTGAATTTAAAGACAACACTGAAAAATTAGTTAAGAGTTTAGAGATAGATACAACTATGGCTCAACTTCTTGTGGCTGAAGGATTCCCGACAATTAATGCAATCGCAAATGCAAATTTGTCTGAGTTTTTAAAAATAGAAGGTTTTGACGAAGAGACTTCAACAGAGCTTCAAAATAGAGCAAAAGAATTCATTCAAGAAGAAGCCGAGGAAGTATCTAAAAAAGTAAAAGAATTGGGTATAGAAGATGATTTGGCTACCCACAAAGGTCTTAGTCTTGGAATGCTATTAATTCTAGGTGAGGATAATATTAAAACTCTAAAAGATTTTGCAGAATTGGCTACGGATGAGTTAATCGGTGGATATGATGAAATCAAAGGTAAAAGAGAAAAATTTGATGGTATACTTGAGGAGTTTGATATTTCTAGAAAAGATGCTGATGACTTGATTATGAGAGCAAGAAAAAAAGTTTTTGACATTTAATGAATACCAAGGTGAATAAAAATGAGCACGAAAGAAAAGAAAAAAAAATTAACTCTAAAAAATTTTACTGGTAATGCGCCCAGTTCGGTAAATAAAAAACAAGCACAAAAAACATCTGCTATTTTTGGTAAAAAAGAAGAACCAAAAGTTCCCAATCCTGTAATTGAGAAATCGGATAGTATAAATACTCCTGAGAGCAAACCTTCACCGACACCCAAAATCATAAAGAACCCTGAAAAGCCTAAATCAGCTAAAGAGTGGGCAAAAATAAAGATTCAAGAAGAGCTATCTAAAAAAGCTGATAAAAAAGCAGCTGGGAAAAAAAGAGATTATCGTTTAACGGTTACCAAAGCACTATCAGAAGAAGAAGAGGTTCAAGTCAGAAGTCTTGCGGCAGTGAAAAGATCCAGAGAAAAACTTTTTAAAAAACAAAGTGATCAAGATACAGACGGGCAAAAAGTAATCAGACAAGTTAAAATTCCAAAAGTTATTACCATTCAAGAATTAGCTAATAGAATGGCAGAAAGAGCCAGTGCGGTTATTAAATATCTATTAACTAAAAATGTAAAAGTAACCATTAATCATACGATTGACCAAGACACAGCAGAATTTATTGTAAAAGAATTTGGACACGAAATTCTTATAGAAGAAGAGCCAGATCAGTTACTGAAAGATATTCTATCTAAGGATAAAGACTTAGAAAATGCAGTTTCTAGACCGCCAGTTGTCACTGTAATGGGGCACGTTGATCATGGAAAAACATCTCTTCTAGACTCTTTAAGAGATACAAGTGTAGTGAATTCAGAGCATGGAGGTATTACTCAGCACATAGGAGCTTACCAAGTAAATGTGAATGATAAAAATTTGATTACATTTATAGATACTCCTGGACATGCTGCGTTTACAGAAATGAGAGCCAGAGGATCCAAGATTACAGATATTGTTATTTTAGTAGTTGCGGCTAATGATGGAATTAAACCTCAAACAATAGAGGCTATTCAACATGCTAAAGCGGCACAAGTTCCTATTATTGTTGCCATTAATAAATGTGATTTACAAGGCGCAGATCCCGTAAAGGTTAGAAACCAACTTCTAGAACATGAACTGATTGTTGAAGAAATGGGAGGAGATGTTTTGAGCGTAGAAATATCTGCATTAAAAAAAACTAATTTAGATAAATTGAAAGAGTTGATTCTATTACAATCAGAAATTTTAGATATGAAAGCAGACCCTTCGATTGCAGCCGCAGGTGTTGTAGTTGAATCGAGGTTAGATAAAGGAAGAGGTCCAGTTTCTACAGTTTTAATTGTCAAAGGTACTTTAAAAAAAGGAGATTTGTTCGTTAGTGGAGCCTCTAACGGAAAAGTAAGAGCTATTTATAATTATAAAGGAGATTTGATTAATGAAGCAGGTCCGTCAACACCGGTTGAAATTGTAGGCTTCCAGGGAGCCCCTAATGCAGGAGATGATTTTGTTGTTGTTGAAAATGACTCTAAAGTTGAAGAAATCGTAGAGTATAGACAACAAGAGTTAAAAAATAAAAAATTAGCGGGTAATAAAAAAACAGATATTTTTGGAGAGGCTGATCCAGAAGAAGAATATAATATTATTCTAAAAACCGACGTTAATGGCTCTTTAGAGGCTCTAGCCAATGCAATTGAAAAAATTAAAATTGAAAATATTAAGACAAAAATTATTTTATCAGCAGTTGGACCTATCACAGAAACAGATGTCACTTTAGCAAAAGCTTCGAATGCTATTTTATTAGGCTTTAATATTAGACCAAACAAGGAAGCAAAAGATTTAGCTAGAAGTTATAAATTAGAAATACTTTACTTTAATATAATTTATGAAGCATTAGATCATATAACCAAAAAAATATCTGGCTTGTTAGCTCCAGAGACAGAAGAGCAAGGCCAAGGAACTTGCGAAGTATTAGAAGTATTCAGCGTTTCGAAAGCTGGTAAAGTTGCTGGTGTTAAAGTGACAGAGGGTGAAATAAAAAACAATTCCGAGCTAAGATTGCTTCGAGATGGTGCCGTTGTTTATACAGGTAAAGTGAATAGTCTCTTTAGAGAAAAGAATGAAGCAAAAGAAGTAAAAGCAGGCTTGGAATGCGGTGTTTCTATTAAAGATTTCAATGATATTAAAAAAGGAGATGTGATCGAATTCTTTAAGACGATTACAATTGAAAGAGAAATTTAATGGATTATGAGAATACTTCAAAACCATTAACTCAAAGACAACTAAAAGCAGGCGAAAATTTAAAAAAAATTATAGCCAATATTTTCATTAAAGATCAAATAGTTCTTCCCGACATTTCAACAAGAAATATTACCATTACAGAAGTTAGGGTTAGTCCAGATTTAAGACACGCTATAGTTTATTTTATTCCTCTTTCTGGAGATAAATCAGAGATTGCTTTTAAAACTTTAAACCAATTTTCATACGAAGTTAAAAAAAGAGTAAAGAGTTCTTGGACTGCAAAATTTTTACCGGATTTAAGGTTTGTTCTTGATAAATCATTTGATTATGCTGAAAATATTGAAAAATTAATTTCCACTAACCTAGAACCGAAATGAATGGTTGGATTAATATTTACAAACCCAAAGGCTACACCTCAACTTATTGTTTAAATGTTCTTAAATCAAAATTTAAGTTAAAAAAAATTGGTCATGCTGGAACACTAGATCCATTAGCAGAAGGAGTATTGCCAATAGCTATTGGTGAGGCGACGAAGTCTATTCCTTATCTAGCGGAAGCAAAAAAAAATTATTTGTTTGAAGTTTTTTGGGGCGAAGAAACAAACACACTAGATTCAGAGGGAGTAACTACCAATGCATCTAAAATTATTCCTTCTCTAAAAGAAATTAACAAAGTACTGAATTTATTTATTGGACAGATTGATCAAATCCCTCCCAAATTTTCAGCTAAAAAAATTAATGGAAAGAGATGCTATGACCTAGCAAGAAATAATGAGGAATTTGAACTAAAGCCACAAAAAGTAACTATTTTTAATTTGAGAGTTGTCTCTCATCATGAAAACAAAACATCCTTCTTGGTTAGTTGTGGGTCAGGAACTTATGTGAGAAGTTTAGCTAGAGATTTGGCTTATGCTTTAAATACTTTTGGTTATGCGTCTAAAATCTTAAGAAGCAGATATAGTCATTTCTCAAAAAAAAATACACTGACTATGGATTTTTTAGTAAAAAACGTTGAAAAAGAGAACTTTTATAAATACTTACTTGATATTCGAAAGGTTTTAATACATATACCATCCATAAAATTAGAAGATGAAAGAATAAAGCTTATTAAAAACGGAATGAAAGTAAGCATGTTGGAAGAGTTTGGAGAAGTAAATATTAAGAGTTTAATTGCCCAAAATCAAAGCCAGGTACTCGCATTCGGAGAATTAAAGTCTGGATTTTTTTATCCCAAAAGAATTTTAAATATATAAAGGATTATGCCAAAGAAAAAAATTGAAAAAAAAGAAGTGATTGCATCATTGCAAAAACACAAAACCGACGTCGGTTCATCAGAAGTTCAAATCGGTATTTTAACTGAGAGAGTTAAATACCTATCAGAGCACTTTGCTAAAAACAAAAAAGATAAACACTCAAACACAGGATTAAGCAGAATAATTACTCGAAGAAAAAAATTACTAGAATATTTGAGCAAAAAAGAGCCATCTATTTACAAGAAAGTCTTAGAGCAGTTAGGTTTGCGTAAATAGAAACTTATGTTCAACATCACAAAAAAAGAAATTACTTGGGGCGATAAAAAATTAACATTAGAAACAGGTAGAGTAGCTCGTCAAGCTGACGGAGCGGTTATGCTTACTTGTGGAGAAACGGTTATCTTGGCAACTGCAGTTGCAGCAAAACAAGCAAAACCAGACATGGATTTTTTCCCCTTAACAGTTAATTATCAAGAAAAATATTATGCAGCTGGAAAAATTCCAGGCGGTTACTTTAAAAGAGAAGCTAGACCAACAGAAGCCGAGACATTAATTTCAAGATTGATTGATAGACCTATCAGGCCTTTATTTCCAAGTTCATTTAGAAATGAAACTCAGGTATTACCTACGGTAATATCTTATGACAAAGAAAATGATCCAGAAGCATTAGCATTAATTGCAAGTTCTGCTGCTTTAGCTATTTCAGGAATTCCTTTTATGGGACCTGTAGCTGCTGCAAAAGTAGGAATGATCAATGGAGAGTTCGTTTTAAACCCAACCAAAGAGCAAATTAAAGATTCACAGTTAGAACTAATTGTTGCTGGTACAGAAGATGCGGTTTTGATGGTTGAATCAGAAGCTTCAGGCCTATCAGAAAAACAAATGTTAGATGCGGTTAAATTTGGTCATGACAAAGCTAAAGAGGTCATTAATTTAATTAAAGATTTTGCAAAAGAGGCAGGTAAAGAAAGATGGAAAATAGAAGAGAAAGATTATTCTGAGCTTAAAAGTAAAATTTCTTCTGCCGTAGCAGATGACTTGCAAAAAGCTTTCGATGAATCGGACAAGCAAATTAGAACTGGTTTAGTTGCTGCAGCTAAAGATAAAGTAACAGCTATGTTTGAAGGCGATGAGACTTATTCTAAAGTTGAAATCGGAGACCAATTCAAAAGTGTTGAGAAAAAAATTGTACGAACACAAATTTTAAAAGATTCAAAAAGAATTGATAGAAGAAAACTAAACGAAGTTAGAGATATCAAATGTGAAGTGGGTGTTTTACCTAAAGTGCATGGTTCATCATTGTTTACAAGAGGGGAAACACAAGCTCTAGTGGTGACTACCCTAGGAACTTCAGATGATGAGCAAAGATTAGAAACTTTAGATGGAGCGGAGCGATCAAGATTTATGCTTCACTATAACTTTCCACCTTACTCTGTTGGAGAAGTTGGACGTATTGGAACTGGAAGAAGAGAAATTGGTCATGGTAAATTAGCATGGAGAGCAATTAATTCTTCACTTCCTTCTAAAGAAGAATTTCCTTACACATTTAGAATTGTATCTGAGATTACAGAATCAAATGGTTCATCTTCTATGGCAACTGTATGTGGAGCATCGCTTGCACTTATGGATGCAGGTGTACCGATTAAAACACCAATTGCTGGTATTGCAATGGGACTTATTAAAGAGGGTGATGACTATTCAATCCTTAGTGATATTTTGGGAGATGAAGATCATCTTGGAGATATGGACTTTAAAGTAGCGGGAACTAAAGATGGAATTACTTCTCTTCAAATGGATATCAAGATTACAGGAATCACATTTGACATTATGGAGAAAGCTTTAGATCAAGCCAAAGAAGGAAGAATTCATATTTTAGGGGAGATGGCGAAAGCTTTAACAGAATCTAGAACTGAGCTTTCTAAAAATACTCCTAAGATGGAAAAAATTCAAGTTGATAAAAAAGATATCGCCGCAGTTATTGGAAAAGGTGGAGCTACAATTAGAGAAATTGTGGAACTTTCAGGTGCTAAATTAGATATCAATGATGATGGTATGGTTACTATTGCAGCTGCTGACGAAGAATCTAGAATGAAGGCAGTGCAAATGGTCAAAGACATTGTTGCTAAACCAGAAA
Organism: Candidatus Pelagibacter sp.; assembly: GCA_016777545.1. GTDB lineage: Bacteria > Pseudomonadota > Alphaproteobacteria > Pelagibacterales > Pelagibacteraceae > Pelagibacter. The sequence goes on along the minus strand of JADHRH010000024.1, from coordinate 4,116 downwards.
TGGGAAAAATCTATAAAGGTAAAGTGGTAAAAATTATGGAATTTGGTGCATTTGTCAATTTCTTAGGAAAGCAAGATGGACTAGTTCATATATCTCAGCTTGCAGCCAAGAGAGTAGAAAATGTTTCTGATGTTGTCAAAGAAGGCGATGAAGTTTCTGTAAAAGTAGTAGGGTTTGACCGAGGAAAAGTTAAACTTTCTATGAAAGAAGTAACAGAAGATACAAAGTCAGACTAGGGCACCTGGCAACAGAACGCCCCTTATTATTTAATAAATTTAAACTAGATTTCTGGTTTAAAGATTAAACATAACCCATTACTACAAAATCTTTTTTGGGTTGAAGTTGGTCCATCATCAAATACATGGCCGTGATGTACACCGCAATTAGCGCAATAATACTCAATTCTTTTCATTCCGTAAGAATAGTCAATGGTAGTTTTGAAAGCGCCAGGCAAAGATTCAGAAAAAGACGGCCAACCAGTCCCACTATCAAATTTAGCGTCTGATGAAAAAAGCTTTGCATCACAATTAGCACAATGAAAGAACCCTTTTCTTTTTTCAAAATTTAAAGGACTTGAAAATGGCTTTTCGGTTGCTTGATCAAGCATAATTTTTTTTTGTTCTTCCGTAAGATTTGGATTAATAATTTTTTTAGCAGCAGAATATGCCAAATTATAAGGTAGTAAAATTGCCGACAGATAGGAAAATCCTAATAATTTTAAAAAAGATCTTCTAATATTTTTCACAATTTAAAATTAGGAAGTAATATTTTTAGGATCTGGCATACCAACTTTATTGTATCCAGCATCTACATAGTGAATTTCACCCGTTACACCACCTGATAGATCGCTTACTAGGTATAATGCAGAATTTCCAACATCATGTATGTCTACGTTTCTTTTTAACAAAGAGTGATCTGCATTCCATTTATATAAAAATTTAGCATCTCCTATAGCAGAAGCTGCTAATGTTTTAATAGGACCTGCACTAATAGCATTTACTCTAATTCCTTTTCCACCAAGGTCTCTTGCTAAATATTTGGTGCTTGTTTCTAATGCAGACTTGCAAACTCCCATGACATTATAGTTTGGAATAACTTTAGTAGACTCATACGTTAAGGTTAGCATGCTTCCACCTTCATTCATGATAGGAGCTGCTTCTTTAGCAACTTCCGTGAATGAAAAACATGAGATTAGCATACTCTTTAAAAAATTTTCTCTAGAAGTATCTAAGTATTCACCACTGAGTTCTGACTTATCTGAAAAAGCAACGGCATGGATAACAAAGTCTATGCTACCCCACTCTTTTTTAATATCTGAAAAAGTTTTAACAATTTGTTCTTTATTTTCCACATTACAATCTAAAGTAAATTTAGATCCCAAAGATTCTGCAAGTGGAATAACTCTTTTTTTAAGTGCGTCTCCAACATAAGTAAAAGCTAATTCTGCGCCATGTTCAGATAATTTTTGTGCAATCCCCCATGCGATCGAACGATCGTTTGCAACTCCCATAATCAAGCCTTTTTTATTTTCTAATAATTTCATGATGATAATTTCTCAAATACTAGTGCCGCATTAGTTCCCCCGAAACCAAAGCTATTAGACATAACAGCATTAAGTTCTACATTTTTTTGAACTTCAGTGACGATAGGAAATTTTTTTGTTTCTTCATCCATCTCTCCAATATTGGCAGAGGCTGCAATAAATTTATTCTTCATCATAATTAAACAATAAATAGCTTCATGAACTGAAGCTGCTCCTAGAGGATGGCCAGATAAAGATTTTGTTGAACTAATTTTTGGAATATTATCTTTAAATACTTCAGCAACAGATCTCAACTCCGTAACATCTCCCACGGGAGTAGAAGTGCCATGCGTATTGATATAATCTATTTTATTTTTAGTAGTACTTAGTGCCATATTCATACATCGAACAGCACCTTCACCAGAAGGGGCTACCATATCATACCCATCTGAGGTTGCTCCATATCCTGTTAATTCAGCATAAATTTTTGCCCCTCTCGCTTTGGCATGTTCTAATTCCTCTAAAACTAATACACCACCTCCCCCCGCAATCACAAAACCATCTCTTGTTTTGTCATAAGCTCTAGATGCTTTTTCAGGAGTGTCATTGTATTTTGAAGATAATGCAGTCATCGCGTCAAACATAGCAGTCATGGCCCAATGTAATTCTTCACTACCGCCAGCAAACATAATTTTTTGTTTACCATATTGAATTAATTCCATAGCATTTCCAATGGCATGACCACTAGTAGCGCAGGCTGAACTTATCGTATAGTTGGTTCCCTTGATTTTAAAAGGAACGGCTAAAGTAGCTGATGCAGTACTTGCCATAGTTCTTGGGACAATAAATGGACCCATTAATTTTGGTGTTTTGGCTCGAGTTTTATCTACTGACAGAACGACATTTTCAATAGAGGGCCCACCTGAACCCATAATAATACCTGTGTTAATATTACTAACTTCTTTGTCTTCTAAGCCTGAGTCTTTAATAGCTTCCTGCATGGCTATATAGTTGTATGCAGAACCAGCACCCATAAATCGTATGGTCTTTCTGTCTATATGATCCTCCAATTTTATGTTTGGCTTTCCATGAATATGGCTTTTTAAATTATACTCTTTGTACTCTTCGCAAAATGAAATACCCGATTTTCCATTTAAGAGAGATTGGTAAACTTCTTCTTGATTATTTCCCAAACAAGAAACAATTCCTAGTCCTGATATAACTACCCTTTTCATTGCTGTTCTCCTTTAAACAATCCTACTTTTAAATTTTTAGCTTTATATATTTCCTTATTATCAGCCAAAAGCACACCATCCGCAAGACCAACAGAAGTCTCACCTTTTCTTAAAATTTTTTTCATATGAATTACGTATTTAGCCAAGGTAATGTCTTGGGTTACTTCTCCAGTAAATTTTACTTCTGCTACTCCTAAGGCCCTGCCTTTTCCAGGATTTCCATCCCAACCCAAGAAAAACCCAACCAGTTGCCACATGGCATCTAAACCTAAACATCCAGGCATAACAGGATCATTTATAAAATGACAATCAAAAAACCATAAGTCTTTTTTGATATCTAACTCTGCTTCTATTAACCCTTTACTGTAATCTCCTGCATTATTATTTATAGTTGTGATGCGGTCAAACATGAGCATGGGTGGAACAGGTAGTTTTGCATTACCCTCACCAAACATTTTACCATTGCCACAGTCAAGAAGCTCTTGATAATTATAATTGTTTTTTTTGGTCATGTTGGAAATTTTTAGTAATTTTTTATATAGCTATTTATAAATAATTTTTACAAATAAAACTAGTTCATAATCTCATTTTTATTTAAGCCCCATAAGGAATTTTTTTTAACCCATCCTGAAAAAAGATTATTCTTGACGTTGCACCAGTTCAAAGAACACTCTTTTATTACTGCAACTTCTAATTTTCCAATTTTATATATAGGGCGGGAATAGGTAGTTGGTTTTTTAAATATTAATACTTCGTCCTTAATAAATAAAACAGATCTTTTTCTAGATAGTTGAGAAATGTGCACCCACCCGCTATCATTTTCAAAATCTTTAATTTTTCGCCAATTGTAATATTGATCAATAATTATGACAGGAAAACTTTTCTTTTCGTAAATCCATTTAATTGGAGCAGTTCTTGAGGGAGCAATTCTCACGTTCACCTTGTTATTTTTCAAGCTTAAATATTTTAAATCACTATCGGAAAAAGTCTCAGTTGCGTAAAGAAAAAATAAAAAAAAAGCTAAATAATTTTTAACACTCATTACAGATGATTATGACAATTTTTGTGCAAGTTGATAGTTCTGAAAGTTGTTTTTTCCAAATCTACAATCAGGATTTTTCCACATAACGATTCTTTAAAATTTAAAATTTCTTTAATTGTTTCATTACACATTAGTACGCCCATTACTCCCGCTATAGAGCCTAGGATTCCTTCCGACTCACAGTCATTATTGTCATTACTTGGAGCTTTGGGCATAAAGCATCTTAAGCAAGGAGATTTCTTTTGTTTTTCTTTAAAGTTAAATACAAATAAATATCCTAAAAATTTATTGATAGCTGAGCAGATTAAAATTTTCTT
>JADHRH010000023.1 GCA_016777545.1 Candidatus Pelagibacter sp. | reverse complement strand
TTTTTTTCGACAATTTTTTTTGCAATCTGAATACTTCCTTTAGCAAAATTAGGGTTTTCAAAATAACCTGCAGGTCCATTCCAAAGGATAGTATTGCTTTTATCTATTAAGTTATTGATGGTTTTTATTGATTTAGGACCAATATCTAAAATTAAGTCATCTTTAGAAATATCCTTTAATTCTTTTATTGTTGGATCGCCATTTAAATTTTTTCCAACCACAACATCTTCCGGAAAAAGTATTTTGCAATCTTCTTTTTTTGATAAAGAAAATATTCCTTCAATGATTTGATGACAATTATCCTCTTGAAGAGATTTTCCAATTTCATAACCTTGATATTTAAGTATATTATTGGCCATTCCTCCAACTATTATAATATTATTAAACTTTGAAATTAAATTTTTAATAATATTAATTTTAGAAGAAATTTTAGAGCCACCAATTATACAAGTAATAGGCTTCTTAATTTCAGAAGTAATCTTAGTTAATGCTTCAATTTCTAAGTCAAATTGAAGACCTGAATATGAGGTAATAAATTTTGTTATTTTAAAAATAGAGGCATGTGCTCTGTGAGAACATGAAAATGCATCATTAACATAAATATCAGCTAAACTTGCCAAATGTTTAGCAAAAGCGTTGTCATTTTTTTCTTCTTCTTCATAAAACCTAAGATTTTCAAGTATCACAATTTTTTCATTTTGATTTTTAAAAAGATCAGTTGAATTTATTTCTCGAATATTTTTAGTGATAAGTTTAATATCAGTTTTTAATTTGATTTTTAGATCTTCACATATAGGTTCAAGGGATAGTTCTTTGACAACTTTACCTTTGGGTCTACCAACATGTGAAAGTATTATTATTTTTGCATTTTTTTCTAATAAATATTTAATTGTTGGTAATATTTTATCAATTCTGGTGGTATCAGTAATTGCTCCATTTTCTAATGGAACATTTAAATCCAACCTAAGTAATATATTTTTTTGATTAAGATCAGCCTGGTCCTTTATACTTTTCATTAAGAGTTTTTATGAAGATATTCTGCTATATCACACATTCTGTTTGAAAAGCCCCATTCATTATCATACCACGCAGAAATCTTACCCATATTTTTACCCACAACATTAGTCAAGGAAAGATCAACGATTGCAGAAGCTGAATTGTGATTAAAATCAATGGATACTAATTTTTCTGATGTTGCTTCTAAAACTTTTTTTGTTTGTTTCTTCACTGCATTTGTAAATGCCATATTTATGATCTCTTTACTTATTTCTTTTTTAGTACAAAAAACTAATTCTATTAAAGAAACATTTGGTGTAGGCACTCGCATAGCTACACCCTCAAGTTTTCCTTTTAAAGCGGGTATAATTTCACCAATTGCTTTTGAGGCACCTGTAGAAGTTGGAACTATTGATTGACTGGCAGATCTTGCTCTTCTTGGATCTTTATGAGAATTATCTAAAATTCTTTGATCACTAGTAAAAGCATGGATAGTAGTCATAAATCCTTTTTCAATTTCAAAATCATTATTTAAAACATTTGCAACAGGAGCCAGACAATTAGTAGTACACGAAGCGGCCGAAATAATTTGGTCATCATTTGTTAAAATATTTTCGTTAACACCAAATACAATTGTTTTATCTGCATCTTTACATGGGGCTGAAACTATAACTTTTTTAGCACCATTTTTAAGGTGAGCTAATAATTTATCTTTTGAATTAAATTTTCCAGTACATTCAAAAACATAATCAACTCCATATGATTTCCAATTTATATCTTCAATATTTGAGTGTTGAGAAAAAGTAATCTTATTTTTATTAATAATTAAATGCTTTTCATCAAATGTTAACTCTGCGTTAAATTTTCCATGAACAGAGTCATATTTTATTAGTGTACAGCTTGCTTCAGCATTGGATCGGTTGTTTATATGTTTAATTTCTATATTTTTGTTTTGGCTTTCAATGATTGCTCTAATTACCATTCTACCAATTCTGCCCATTCCATTTATTCCAACTTTTAATGTCATTTCTTATTCTTTATAAGGTTTTTTGTCTTTTTTGAAATATTTTCAACTGTTAATCCAAAATATTTATAAATCTCTTTATAAGGTGCACTTTTTCCAAAAGTTTCTATTCCAAATGTCAAACCATCAGTCCCAATATATTTCTTCCAACAATCTGTTGATGCAGCTTCAATAGATATTTTAAATTTTGTTTCACCAAGTATTTTCTGCTTATAAGAAGATGACTGTTTGTCAAAAATATCATGGCATGGAACAGATATTACTTTAGAGTATATTTTGTCTTTGGCTAATTTGTGGCTAGTTTCAATTGCAAGATTAACTTCGGATCCACTAGCAAGTATAGTGAGGTTGATCTTTTTATTTGTTCTAAAAACCTCGTATGCTCCAAATGAGCATTTATTTAAGTTTGAATATTTTTTTCTTATAGGATCAAGATTTTGTCTAGTCAATGATAAGACGCTGGGTGTATTTGAATTTTTTAGAGACAATTCCCAACATTCTATAGTTTCCATTCTATCTGCAGGTCTAAAAACATTTAGGTTTGGAATAGATCTTAAGCCGGACAACTGTTCTATTGGCTGATGGGTTGGACCATCCTCACCCAAACCAATAGAGTCGTGTGTCATTACATATATAACTCTTTGACCCATTAGCGCTGATAGACGTATCGATGGTTTACAATAATCTGAGAATATTAAAAATGTTCCTCCATAAGGGATGAACTTACTATGAAGTGCAATACCATTCATTATCCCACACATTGCATGCTCTCTAACACCATAATGAATATAATCCCCATTAAAATTGTTAGAATTTATAATTTTTTGGTACTTAGTTTTAGTATTATTAGATCCAGCTAAATCAGCAGATCCTCCAATTAAAGTATTGTTTTCTTTAGTTAATGCATTCAAAACTAATTCAGAAGATTTTCTTGTAGCTAGGCTTTTATTTTCTTTTAATGAAATTTGTTTTTCGATTTTTAATGATTTAGAAAAATTATTCTTTAATATTTTATCTATTATAAATTTTTTTCTTTTATAAAATTTATTCCAATTTTTTTCTAATTTAATTCCTTTATCACCAGTTTTTTTCCATTCGTTTAAAATATTTTTGGGTATTTCAAAAGGCTTATATTGCCAGTTTAATGTTTTTCTAACAAGTTTGATCTCATCTATCCCAATTGGACTACCATGTGAAGATGATTTACCAGATTTATTTGGTGACCCATAACCAATTTTTGTTTTACATGAAATAACCGTAGGTCTTTTTGCATTCTGAACTTTTTTTAATGCATTAAATATTTCTTTTTCATTGTGACCATTAATTAAGATATAATCCCAACCATAGCTTTCAAATCTTTTTTTATAATTATCAGATACAGCCAAGCTTGTTGGTCCATCAATTGAAATTGAATTATTATCAAAAAGCATAATAAGATTTTTTAATTTTAAGTGACCAGCCAAACTCATAGCTTCGTGACTTATGCCTTCCATTAAACAACCATCACCTGCTAAAACATAAGTTTTATGATTAATTATTTCTTTACCTAATTTTTTTTTAAGAATTTCTTCTGCTACAGCAAATCCAACAGAGTTAGCAATACCCTGCCCAAGTGGACCAGTGGTTGTTTCAATTCCTGTTCCAGGATGATATTCTGGGTGTCCTGCACAAATTGAATTTAATTGTCTAAAATTTTTAATATCCTTTATCGAAACACTTTTGTATCCAGTTAGATAAAGTAAAGAATACAATAACATTGATCCATGACCCGCAGACAAAACAAATCTATCTCTATTTAGCCAGTTAGGATTATTGGGATTAAATCTTAAAAAACTTCTAAATAAAACTGTAGCAACATCGGCCATACCCATGGGCATTCCAGGGTGACCTGAGTTGGCTTTTTGTACCGCGTCTATAGACAAAAACCTTATTGCGTTTGATAAATCTTTATGTAGTTTGTTCAAAAATTATCCTATCTAGACTTCGTAGACTCAATTTAATATTATAAATATATATATATGAAAACAGAGACTGAAAAAGAAAAAAAATTGAGTTTTGCAATTAATAAACTTAAGAGTTTGAAATTACAAAACCCTTCACTAAAAACTAATCTAGAAAATTTGAATGCTCAAAAAAATCAATTAGAAATTGAAAAAAAAGAAATTGAAGAAAAATATCAAAACCTAATGAGCGAACATAAAGCTCTTAATCAGAAATTAGAGGAGATTAAACAACAAAAATTGGATGAACAAAAAAAAGAAACTGAATTTTCAGAAAAAATTGATGAATTAAATCAAGAAACAGATACTTTATTGGAAGAAATAGATAAATGGCAAATGTAAATATCAAATTTAATGGTAAAGATTTTTTATTGTCTTGTGACGATGGACAAGAGGAGCATCTAGAAGAATTGCTTATTCATATTAATGAAAAATTTAATAAACTTAAAAATGATTTAGGAAATATTGGTGAAAATAAACTTTTATTAATTACTTCTGTTCAAGTAATGGATGAATATTTTGAGACCAAGAAAAAAGTAGAATTAAAAAAAGAGCAGTTAAAAGATCTTTCTAATAAATTTAGAGAGTTAAAATCTTTAGTTTATGAATATAAAGATAAAAAAGAAGAAGAAATAGCTCAACTTACTCAAAACCATGAAGAATTTAAAAATGAAATTGAAAAAAATAAGCAAGACTATGAAAAGATAATAGAAGATGCTGCTGATGAAATTGAAAATTTTGTTGCAAAAGCTAATTTAGAAAATCCAGTCCAATAAACTTGTGCTAAAAAAAAGATTAAGAAATAAAATTCTTAAAATTAGAGAAAAATATAATAAAGATAATATTAAGTTAGATTACAAGAGAATTATTAATTTTTTTAAAAAAGAAAATATAATTGCTAAAAAAATTGGTGGATACTTTCCTATCAATTTTGAATTTGATGATTTAGATTTACTCAAAAAATTTGAAAAAGATAATTATCAAATATCATTACCAGTAATTAAAAAAAGTTTTCAAATGGACTTTTACAATTGGACTTTTATTGATCCATTAAAAATTAATAATCTTGGTATACCAGAGCCAGAAGCAAAAAAATTAGTTCACCCTGATATTTTATTTATTCCTATGGTCGCATTTGATAAAAATTTAAATAGATTGGGGTATGGTGGTGGATATTATGATCGTTTTATTGAAAAATTATCAAGAAAAAAAAATATTATCAAAATTGGCTTAGCTCTATCATGTCAAAAAATAAAAAAAATTCCTATTAACAAACATGATCAAAAACTTGATTTTATTATAACAAATGAGGATATTATAAAATGAGAATCCTTTTTTTAGGGGATGTAGTGGGTATCTCAGGCCGCTCAATGGTCTTAAACAATTTACTATCAAAAATAAAAGATCATAAAATTGATTTTGTTATAGTTAATGGTGAAAATGCTGCTGATGCAGGCGTTGGACTTACAGAGGAAATTTGTAAAGATTTTTTTAACTGTGGCGTGGATGTCATTACGACAGGCAATCATGTTTGGGACCAGAAAGAAACTATGTCTCATATTGAAAAAGAAAATAGATTGTTGAGGCCAAAAAATTTATTTGAACCTTCTCCAGGAAAGGGATTTGAAATATTTAATTCAAAAAATGGGATGAGGGTAGGAGTACTAAATTTAATGGGGAATGTATTTATGAAAAAATGTGATGATGTATTTCAAGTGGCAGAAAAATTTATTAAAAAATATAATTTGAAAGAAGATTATGATTTTCTTGTTGTTGATTTCCACGGTGAAATTACTAGTGAAAAAAATGCAATCGGTCATTTTTTTGATGGAAAGGCCACATTAGTTGTTGGTACTCATACCCATATACCAACAAATGACGCTAGAATTCTTAAAGGAGGAACCGCCTATCAAACAGATGCAGGAATGTGTGGAGATTATGACTCTGTAATTGGAATGAACAAAGAAAATTCAATTAACCGTTTTCTAAAAAAAAAATCTACTAAACACTTTCCATCAATTGGTGATGCTACTTTATGTGGTGTGATTGTTGATTGTGATATAGAAACAGGTTTAGCAAATAAAATTGAAAACTTTATATATGGAGGAGAATTAAAAAATTCTCATTAATTATTATGTCGGGTCACTCAAAATGGGCAAGTATCAAACATTCTAAAGGAAAAGCAGACAAACAAAGATCAAAAGTATTTTCAAAACTCTCAAAAGAAATAAGTGTTGCTGCAAAATTAGGCGACAAAGATCCATCAATGAATCCGAGACTTAGATCTGCTATCCAGGCTGCAAGATCAGCGAATATGCCAAAAGATAATATTGAAAGAGCAATAGACAAATCCTCAGCTAGTAATGACAATAATTTTGAGAATTTAAGATATGAGGGTTTTGGACCAGATAAAATTGCAGTAATTGTCGAAGCTCTAACAGATAATAAAAATAGAACAGCCTCCAATATCAGAACAATATTTCAAAAAAGTGGTGGTAATTTAGGAACACAGGGGTCTGCCTCTCATAATTTTAATCAACTTGGTATTATAAAAATAGATAAAAAAGAAATTTCAGACGAACAAATTTTTGAACTAGCAATCGAGTCGGGTGCAGATGAATGTATTTCCTATGAAAATTTTCATGAAATACAATGTCCCATGAATGAAATTTATAATGTAAAAAAAAATCTTGAAAAAACGATAGCAAATTTTATTTCTACAGAAATCGAATGGGTACCTTTAAAAAGTGTTGATGTTGAAAAAGATAAAATTGACTCTGCAATTGAATTTCTAGAAACTCTTGAAGATGATGATGACGTACAAAATGTTTACTCAAATATTAATTTAAAAAATAATTAATGCTTATAATTGGAATTGACCCAGGCATAACAGGTTCTATTTGTTTTTTTCAAGATGGAAAAATAATTGATGTTGTTGAGATGCCCAATATGCCCGAAGGGAAAAAAAATAAAAAACAAGTAAATGGTGCTCAAATTTATCATGAAATTTCTTTAAGAATAAAAGATTTAAAAAAAGAAGATATTAAAGTGGTGATTGAGCAGGTTTCGGCTATGCCCGGTCAAGGAGTTACAAGTATGTTTAATTTTGGTCAATCATTTGGAATTTTAAAAGGGATATGTTCTGCAATGCAATTACCAATGTATTTTGTTAGACCTGCTAAATGGAAAAAGTACTTTAATCTTATTAATTCAGAAAAAGATGCCAGCAGAACTAAGGCAATCGAAGTATTTCCTTATTATTCATCAGAATTATCTAAGAAAAAAGATTCTAACAAAGCGGATGCAATTTTAATAGCTAGTTTTTATTACGAAACTTATAAATTAGAGGGTTAATTTAACTTTAATAAAGTCAAATTCATGACACATTTTAGTGTGAAAGCTTAATAATGGAAGCTGATATTACATCACAAGCAGTAGGACTTGCATCAAATACTGATTTCTCGTTATGGAGTTTGTTTTTAAGAGCAGATTTTATTGTAAAATCAGTAATACTTACGCTTATTGCCTGCTCTATATATTCATGGGCTATTATTATCGAAAAATTTAAATTATTTAAAAAAATAAATATAGAGTCAGAGGAATTTGAAGAAAAATTTTGGAGATCAAAATCTGCAGAGACTTTTTATAATAGTTTACCAGCTAATTTAGAAAACCCTATGGCTTTATTATTTAAGGAAGCTATGCAAACTTTATTAAAAGCTAAAAATAAAGCTAATTTAAGTGACAGAATGAGTGGAATGCTGGAGGTTAGTATTGAAAAACAAATATCAAAAATTGATAAAGGTTTTACTTTTTTAGCAACAGTTGGTTCAACGGCACCGTTTATTGGTTTATTTGGAACTGTTTGGGGAATAATGAATTCATTTCAATCAATTGCCATTTCAAGAAATACTAGTTTAGCAATTGTAGCACCAGGAATAGCCGAAGCTTTATTTGCAACCGCATTAGGTTTGTTAGCAGCGATTCCAGCAGTTGTTGCTTACAATAAATTTAATTTAGACTCAAAAAAATATTCACAAAAATTAGAAAATTTTTCTAAAAGATTTTTATCAATAATTTAAAATGGCTTTTAAACTCAATCGTTCATCAAAAGAGCCTATGAGTGAAATAAATGTTACTCCTTTTGTGGATGTAATGTTAGTTTTGTTAATTATATTTATGGTTACAGCTCCATTGTTAACAGTCGGAGTACAGGTCGACTTACCTGAAAGTTCTGCAGACACATTACCAGAAGAGCTTGAACCATTAACACTATCTATTAATGCTAAAGGTGAGATATTTATTCAAGAATCAAAAGTTGATTATGATAAAATAACAGCGAAGATTTTAGCTGTATCGAAGAATAGAACAGATACAAGAATCTATGTCAGAGGAGATAAATCAATAAATTATGGTAGGGTTTTGGAGATAATGGGAATGTTGTCTGGGTCTGGTTTTACTAAAGTAGCATTGATTTCTGAACCATATAAAGAGAGGTAGTAAAAGTGAATAGAAATATATTTATTTCTTTTGGGTTTCATATACTTCTTGTATTAATTACTGCCATGAGTTTACCTTTCTTAGCTAAAAAACCAATTGATTTACCACCGATTGTTTCAGTTGAACTAATTCAGATTACAGATAAAACAAATATTCCATTTGCACCTAAAGCAAAAAAAATAATTGAAAAAGTTAAAGAAAAAGAAAAAAAACTTGTCTCTGAACAAGCCCCTCCAAAAGCAGTTAAAAAAGACAAACAAGATGCAATACCTTTACCTGATGAAAAATTAGAAAAGGTTAAAGAAATTAAAGAAGACAAACAAAACCCTGAAAAAGTTGAAACAGAAATTAAACAAGTTTCAGAATTTGAAAAAAAAGATTTATTTGATCCAAATAATATTGCAGCCTTAATTGATAAATCTAAAGTAGAAAGTGCTGAAACAAACAAAAAAAGCAATGAAATAAGCCAGGATCAAGATAAGAATATAGAATTTGGTGGTTTATCACTAAGTGAAGAAGATGCTCTAAAAGCACAAATATTTGGATGTTGGAGTATTCCTTTAGGATTACCTTACAACGAAAATTTACTAGTTAGAATTAAGTTACAATTAAAGCCAGATGGATCTATTATAGATTCTGAAATTCTTGATCATGCTAGAATGAATAAACCAGGACAAGGATTTTATAAAGTTTTAGCAGAAAGTGCATTGAGAGCAGTAAAACTATGTCAGCCTCTTAGAGTACCTAGCACTGGATATGAGAGATGGAAAGAGTTACAATTAAATTTTGATGCAAGAGAAATGTTAGAAGGATAAAATGCTATATAGATATTTATTAATATTACTGATCATATTTCCAATTAAAGCAATGGCTTTGATAGAAGTTGATATTACGAGAGGAAACTTGAGCCCTCTTCCTGTTGCTGTTTCTCCACTTTCAATCGATGATAATTCTAAAGAAAATTTTAAAAAAATTTTAAAAAAAGAAAATTTAGGAGCTGAAATATCTTTAATAGTTGAAAATAATTTAAAACAGACAGGCCTTTTTAATCCTTTAGATAAAAATGCATTTCTTCAAAAACCTGATATTGCAAATTTAAAACCTAGATTTGAAGATTGGAATTTAATTAAAGCACAAGCATTAATAACTGGCAAAGTAACTTTTGTAGAAGATAAATTAAGAGTTGAATTTAGACTGTGGGATATTTTAGCTGGAAAAGAAATGATGGCATTAGCATTTACTACTGTTCCAAGTAATTGGAGAAGAGTTGGTCATATAATTACAGATAAAGTTTATGAGCGTCTAACAGGTGAAAAAGGATATTTTGATACAAGAATAATTTATGTGGCAGAAGAAGGACCAAAAACTAATAGAATTAAGAAACTAGCTATCATGGATCAGGATGGTTTTAATAATAAATTCTTAACTCTTGGAAATGAGTTAGTCTTAACACCAAGGTTTAGTCCAACCAATCAAATGGTTACATATCTTTCTTATTTTAGAAATTTACCAAGAGTTTATCTATTAGACATTGAAACAGGAACGCAAGAGGTAGTTGGAGATTTTCCTGGAATGACATTTGCACCAAGATTTTCTCCAGATGGAAAAAAAATTATAATGAGTTTTGCTCAAGATGGAAATTCAGATATATACACTATGGACTTGGAGAATAGAATTGTCGAAAGAATTACAAATCATCCTTCAATTGATACTTCCCCTTCTTATTCTCCAGATGGAAAATACATTACTTTTAATTCTGATAGAAGCGGTTACCAACAAATTTATATAATGGAAAGCAATGGAAAAAATGTTAAAAGAATATCTTTTGGCAA
>JADHRH010000022.1 GCA_016777545.1 Candidatus Pelagibacter sp. | reverse complement strand
AATAAAAGGGCATAATTTTATTTACTGAATAAAATTTATATAAATAAAATAATGAGGTGTGTGCAATTACAGAAACCATCACCCCATTATGGAGTAATAAAAGCCAAGTATAAAAATCAATATTTAGTAATTGATAAACTGTGTTTCCTTCAAAAAAAATGGAAAAAAGAAAAAGCAGTATAAAACCAGTAAAGCCCATAACCGTGTTTGTTAATTTAACATCTATATCTTTAATATATCTAGAAAACACATTCGCAAGACCATAGAAAAAAGCAGAAATTGCACAAAGAAAAATTGCAAAAATTTCACTTTTTAAATTTGGATCATAACCAATTAAAAAAATTCCAAAAAAAGAAATAAATATTAATCCCCACATTTTAGGAGTTACCTTTTCACCTAAAAATAAAGAGCTTGCAAGAATTGCAAAGGGTATTGCTAGTTGAGCTCCAATAATTATAGGAGCAACCATAGTTGCTTTTTGCAGAGATAAATTTAAAAAAATAAAAACACCAAAGCCCATTGATAAAGAAAAACCTGCTAAAGGCAGATAGTATTTTTTGTTTGGGATTTTAAATTTACAAAAAGGAACAAGACAAACAAAAAGTATAAACATTCTCAATGAGGCTGCCAATACAGGGGTGAGGGATGTGTTTAATGCAAGTTTATTAATTGGATAAGAACTTCCAAAAAGAAACATGATAAATAAAACTAAAAAATAATGTCTGACAGTCAAAAAATTAACCCATTGTAAATGGATCAGTCATTGGTTTATCCGATGAATTTAACCATGTGGTTTTTATTCTTGTGTATTCTTTAATTGACTCAATTCCTGCTTCTTTTCCATATCCACTATCTTTAATTCCCCCAAACGGAGCCATGGGTGAAATTAACCTATAAGTATTTACAAAAGTAATTCCAGCTCTAATTGCTTTTGATACTCTCAAACCCCTTCCAAAGTTTGAGGTATAAACTCCAGAAGATAAGCCATATTTATTATCATTCATTAATTTAATCACATCTTCTTCTGTTTCAAATTTCATAACAGATAAAACTGGACCAAATAATTCATTTTCTGCTGTAGGCAAATTATGATTTTCACACTCAATAATTGTAGCTGGAAAATAATAAGCTTTACTAGATATATTAGACCTTTTTCCACCGCATCTAATTTTTCCACCTTGCTCAACTGTTGATTTGATATTTTTTTCTATATTTTCTAGTTGTTTATAACTATTTAAAGGTCCCATTTGAGTTTCATTATCCATAGGAGCTCCTAATTTTATTTTTTCAGCCTTAGCTATTAGCTTATTTAAAAAGTCATCATAAATTTTAGATTGGATGTAAAGTCGTGATCCTGCAATACAGCTTTGACCGCTTGCACCAAAAATACCAGCAGTAATTCCATTTAGTGCGTTCTCTTGCTCGGCATCATCGAATACGACAACAGGACTTTTTCCACCAAGTTCTAAGCTTACTTGCGATAAATTTTCTGCTGAATTTTTAACAATATGTTTTGCAGTTTCAGGACCACCTGTAAAAGCAATTCTTTCTACAAGGTCATGTGTAGTTAGAGCTTTACCACAAGGCTCACCTAAACCAGTAATTATATTTACAACACCTTTGGGTATACCTGATTTTTCAACTAGTTTTGCAAACTCTAATAATGTTACAGGCGCTAGTTCAGAAGCTTTTATTACAACTGTATTACCCATTGCTAATGCGGGTGCTAGTTTTACCGCAGTTAATAACATTTGGGAGTTCCAAGGAATTATCGCAGCAACAACACCAATAGGTATTCTAGTAGTTGTTACTTGCATGTCTGGTTTATCAATTGGTACAACTGTTCCTTCAACTTTATCGGCTAGTCCTGCAAAATAATCATAATACTCAGCAATATAGTTAGCTTGTGTTTTTGTTTCTCTAAAAATTTTTCCTGTATCAATTGTTTCTATAGTTCCAAGATGTTCAGCATTTTGTCTTAATTGATCTGCAAGAGACCTTAAGTATTTAGCTCTTTCTCTTGGGTGTAAATTTGACCAAGATTTTTCAAAAGCATTTTGTGCGGCCTTAACTGCTTTATCTACATCCTTCTCGTTAGCTTCAGGAACAGTTGCCCAAACTTCGTTGTTTTCTGGGTTTACAGTTTCTATTGTTTTTCCAGACTCTGAATTAACCCACAGTCCATTTATATACATTTTAAAGTTTTGAATTTTTGTCATTTATCTATTAATAAAATTTTTAAGATTGATATTAACATCATCTGCACACTCTATACTACAAAGATGTTTTCCATTATTTATCTCAATAAAACTTGAGTTTATTAAATCTTCACATAAAGATTTTGACATCTCGACAGTAGATCCTGAATCATTTGAACCTGTCATCACAAGGGTCCTAGTTTTAATATTTTTAATTATATCTGTATTATCCTCATGATAAGCAAATAACTTGTAAGCTTTTAAAAAATTTAAATGATCTTTTTTATTTTTTGTCAAAATTTTTATAAATTTATTATAAGTTTCTGGATGGTCATTTAAGTATTGATCAGTAAACCATCTTTTTAGGGCTTGCTTTGAAATAGGTTTGTTTAATTTAGCCTGTTCAAATCTCTCTATAACCAAAGACCTTTGTTCTGAGGTTCTTTTATATGTTGTACCCATTACAACAAGACTGTTTAGTTTGTCTTGAAATTTAGAGGCAAAATTTAGTGCAATTAAAGAGCCTAAAGAAAAACCGACAAGATTAATCTTATCCACTTTTAAAAATTCTAATATTGATTTTAGTTGGTTCGAAAAATCATCTAATGTTACAGCATCTTTATTGAGAATAGTTTTGCCATGTCCCAATAAATCATATGTAATTATTGAATATTCTTTAAAAGCTTCAATTTGAGGCTCCCACATCCGCTGATCAAGTCCAACTCCATGAATAAAAACCACAGGAACTGTATTTTTATCATTAAATGAATAATAATTTTGATTTGGATCAAAATTTTGAAACATTAATTTATTTAGGATCTAATCCCATTTCTTTCATGTCTTGATAACGATCACCCGTTCTAGCATGAGCTCTACCTGTTGAGGCTCCACCAATTGCTATAACTATCTCATCATTAAAAGGAGCGTCATGAATTGTGAATTCATGAGTTAAATAATAGGGTCTTAATCCAGAATCAGTTTTATGCATCATTGGAATGGATATTTTTGATCCAGCAGAACTTCTGGTATTGGTAAAACTTAAGTAAGAAGTTCCACCAACCGCATCTCTAAATTTATTTCCAAATCTTAAAGTATGAATAAATGCTGAAGCATGCTCAATTTCACCATCAAGCCCGACAGTACCTGCTTTTCCATATGCTAAAATTTTTTCAGGTGATCCAATCTCTTTTATTAACTCTGGAACTAAAATATCACCTAATTTAGGTGCCAAATCTAAAATAATTGGTTTTAAATCTTCAACAAAGCCTTTTCCATGCCATGGATTTTTGAATACAGCTGCAACAGAAACCATCAAAACTGGCTCTTTAGCTTCCTTGCCACCTTCGATAAAAGTTTTATCTACAAATTTTGTAAACTTTCTAAGCTCTAATTTCATTAACTTGCCTTTTCTATATTTGAATTATCTAAATTAATCTTTGGTATAACCTCATCATTAAACAGTTTTATACTTCTCATGCAAGCTTCATGATCTATTCCAGGAAAATTAGACCAAACTTGAAGATTTTGTAAATTTAATTCTGATTTTAATTCATTTATTTTATTAACAACATATTCTGGTGTTCCAAATAATAAGTTTCTTTTATGTAGAAAATCATAATTAAGTAAATCTAATTTATGTTTTGTTTCCGGTAGTTCTTCTCCTGGATCCATATGATTTCCTAAGCCTCTCCAGTGACAAACCCATTTCATATATTTTATAATATGTTCACCTGCTAATTTTTCTGCTTCTTCCATAGTTTCTGCAACAAACATATCTCTTACTAAAGAAATACCTTCTCCAAGCGGAACATCTCTATTTTCAGCTTTAGATTTTGCATCTCGATATATTTCAAATCTAGTTTTCAATGCTTTTACCGTTGGTATCCACATTATTGTGTTTAAACCATTTTGTGCAGCCCACTCAATTGATCTTGCGCCATCTACCACTTGCCATATTGGAGGATGTGGATACTGTTTTGGTTTAGGCACAATACTTATTTTCTTTATTTCATTAGTTTTAGTATCTAGAAATTCTTCACTCGGCGGACTCATATCATGTTGCCAAACAAAACCAGGAGTAGGGTAAGTATAAAATTCACCTTGGTGATTAAAAAACTTTTCTGTCCAAGCTTTTTTCATAATAGTTAGAGTCTCATCAAACAAACGAAAATTTTTAGCCTGATCTTTTAGATCAGCCTCTTTATTCATATTTATCGCTTCTCTTCCATATATTCCTCTGCCAATACCAACTTCTACTCTGCCGTTTGAAAGTTGATCTAATAATGCTATGTCTTCTGCTAAACGTATTGGGTTATGAAATGTAATTACGTTACAAGCTTGACCTATTCTAATTTTTTTAGTTCTAGCTGCAGCATCTACACCCATCATTAATGGATTAGTACAAGACTCCATTCCTTCATGATTAAAATGATGCTCTGTATACCAAATAGAGTCCCAATCATTTTTATCGCAATATTCAGTTATCTCTTTAGTTTCATCAAGTAATTGTGTGTATGGTTTATGGTCCCAATTGGTAGTGTTACAAAAATATCCAAATTTCATTCAAACCTCCCTAAATAATTAAATTTAAAGACGACTGATCCCGCTTTCGTATTTTTTGAATAACGACGAGTTATGTATCGCTTTATATAAACATTATTTTAGCTAGACTATTTAATCAATATATATTTAATCGACCTTTATAGAGATTATCAATGAAACTAAATAAAATTGACCCAAAGTTCATATCTAAAGCCAACCCTAGAATAGGTTTAATAGCCCTAGGTAGTGATTTTAGAATTGAAAAAGACTTTAATAATGTGATTTATGGTAGAGATATAGATCTCTACGTTAATAGAATACATTGTTACAACCCATTAACTAATGAAACATTAGCTAAAATGGCAGATGATATTACAGAGGTGACAAATGATATTTTACCTGATCAAAAAATAGATTGTGTTGCTTATGGATGCACTTCAGGAACTGTTGCTGCTGGGTATGAAGTGATTAAGACAAAAATCAATGCAGCAAAGCCAGAGGCAAAAGTTACAACTCCCATTACATCAGCAATTAAAGCTCTCAAAAAACTGAACATAAAAAAGATATCTGTATTTACCCCATATACAAAAACAATAAACGACACAGTTTTGAATTATTTTAAAGATCAAAATATTACTGTTAGCTCTTTAACATATTTTGATATTGCATCGGATCTTGATATTGGCAAGGTTGAAGAAGAACATTTATTCGATGTATTATCAAAAATTGATTTAAGTGAAAGCGAAGCCTTGTTTGTTTCATGCACAGCTTTACCAGTTTTATCAATTATTGATAAGCTTGAAAAAGAATTGAATAAAGTAGTTTTATCAAGCAATCAAACATTGATATGGGATGCTTTGAATTTAGTTGGTAACAAAAATATTGTTAAAGGTTATGGAAAAATATTTGAAGTTAATTAAAAATATTTTTGAAAAGTTTGATTTATTGACAAGACTCCATAATCATTCAATCCACCAATGATTAATTGTAGTCCAACGATCAATATAAAAAATAAACCAACATATGCTATCCAAATATGCTTTTGAATATAGTTAGCTAAATAAGTAGCTAATGCACCAGTTAGAACCACAGATAAAACAAGACCAAAAATCATAAAACCGAAGTAACCTTTAGAAGCCCCAACTACCCCAATGACATTATCAAAACTAATTGTAATATCTGCAAATAATACCTTGTAAACACTTTGTATATAAGATGGTTCTGTAGATTTTTTAACTGGAGATTTTATCTTATTTTTCATCTCGACTAAATCTTTTCTCAAATCGTTAGCAATCCAAATTAGAAGCAACCCACCTAAAATTTTTATATAATAGAATTCAAATAAATAAGTGGCAAATAATGCAAAAATAACTTTAAAAACTAATGCGCCCACAACACCCCAGAGAATTATTTGTTTTCTATTTTTTGGAACGAAGTTAGCTGCGATTAAAGCTATAATTATAGCGTTATCTGCAGCTAGGATAATATCTATAAAGATAATTTGGAGTAGTATTATGCCTTCTTCAATCAAGATGATTGAATAATAGTAAAAATCTATAATAAATCAATATATTAAAGGCTTAATAAGACATACAATTTTTAAATTGATTTTGGGACAGATTCATTATGAAATGACCAAAATTAAAAAAAGGAGTATAAATGAAAATAAAAAACAAAGTATTAACAATTTTGTTTGCTTTATTATTAAGCACTAATTTTGCATCATCTACAGAAAAGTGGGATATGGCTCTAGCTTATGGCGCTTCAAACTTTCATTCAGCGAATGCAACAGAATTTGCTAAAAATGTCTCAGACAAGAGTGGAGGAAAGCTTACAATAGTGACTCACCCTGGTGGCTCTTTATACAAAGGTGGAGAAATCTTTAGAGCAGTAAGAACAGGTCAAGCTCAAATAGGAGAAAGATTTATGTCTGCTTTAGGTAAAGAAGATCCATTATTAGAGATAGATTCTCAACCTTTTTTAGCTTCATCATATAGTGATGCTATGAAATTATATAAAGCTTCAAAACCTGAGATAGTTAAAGGATTAGATGCTAAAGGTTTAGTATTTTTGTATGCTGTACCTTGGCCAGCACAAGGACTTTACAGTAAGAATGAAATTAATTCTAAAGCTGATTTAAAAGGTTTAAAATTTAGAGCATATAACTCTTCATTGATTAGATTAGCTGAACTTACTGGAATGGCACCAACTAAAATCGAAGCAGCTGAAATAAGCCAGGCTTTTTCAACAGGAGCAGTTGAAAGCATGATTACATCACCAACTACTGGTAAGAATAGTAAAATATGGGAAAATGGTGTTAAATATTTTTATGATATAGCAGCATGGTATCCAAAAAATATGATCATTGTTAATAAAGATGCATGGAGTAAATTAGACTCTGCAACTCAAAAATTAGTAATGTCAGAAGCTGCAAAAGCAGAAAAAAAGGGTTGGGCATTATCTAAAAAAGGAAACAAGGCGGATAAAAAAGCTTTAGCTGATGCTGGTATGATTGTTGGTAAAGTAAATTCAGCTTTGAATAAACATTTTAAAGAAGTTGGAGCAACGATGTCTAAAGAATGGGCTAGTAGAGCTGGTTCTAGAGGACAATCTGTTCTAGCAGCTTATAAATAAAAAGTTATATAAATTTACTAAGGCCGATTTAATTAAATCGGCCTTATTATTATGATTAAACAAATAAATAAGAATTTAAATTTTCTTTATATTTGCTCAGGATATTTAGCCGCTTTTTTTTTAATATTAGTGCTATTATTTATTTTAACAGGAATTTCATCAAGAATTTTTGGATTTTATATAAGAGGACTGGCAGAATATTCAGGTTACTCAATGGCCGCATCATCTTTTTTTGCTTTATCATACACATTTTATGACAAGGCTCATATTAGAATAACTTTATTTTTAGTAAAATTAAAACCAGTAAGTAGAAAGTTAGCTGAAATTTGGTGTTTATCTGTAGCAACTATTTTTTCAGGATTTTTAGCATTTTTTTTTACTAAAATGGCATTTGTTTCTATTAAATTTGAGGAACGAAGTGAAGGAGCTGATGAAATATTAATTTGGATACCACAATCTGCAGTAGCTTTTGGATCTATAATATTTTTTATATGTGTGTTTCATCATCTAATAAATTCGATTTTTAATAAAGATTAGATATTTATGAATGAAATATTTTTAACAATTTTTTTTATTTCTTTATTGCTATTTTTATTAGGATCAGGAGTTTGGGTTGCTTTAAGCATGATTGCAGTTTCTGCTATTGGGATGATGCTTTTTACAACAAGACCAGTTGGAGATGCAATGGCAACTACAATATGGGGGACAAGTTCTTCCTGGACTTTGACTGCTTTACCTTTATTTGTTTGGATGGGAGAAATTTTATTTAGGACTAAACTTTCAGAAAATTTATTTAAAGGTTTGTCTCCCTGGTTGTCAAAATTACCTGGAGGATTAATTCACGTTAATGTAGTTGGTTGTGGATTATTTGCTGCCATATCTGGATCTTCTGCTGCAACAGTTGCAACTGTAGGTAAAATGTCAATTCCAGAGCTAAGAAAAAGAAAATATCCTGAAAAAATATTACTAGGTAGTTTAGCTGGATCAGGAACTCTTGGGTTATTAATTCCCCCTTCAATTATATTAATAATTTATGGTGTCACAATTGAAGACTCTATAGCTAAATTGTTTATGGCTGGAATTTTACCAGGGATAATGCTTGCAATTATATTTATGCTATATGTTGTTATTTGGTCAATATTAAACAAAAGTCAAATGCCAAAAATCTCTGAAAACTTTACCTTGATGGAAAAAATAAAAAGATCAAAACAACTTTTACCAGTTGTTATTCTAATATTGGCAGTTATTGGGTCAATTTATACAGGGGTAGCTACCGCAACAGAAGCAGCTTCATTAGGTGTAGTTGGGGCTCTAATTTTGTCATTATTTCAAGGAACTCTTAATAAAAATTCTTTTAAACTATCTTTGTTAGGAGCAACTAAAACATCATGTATGATTGCATTTATTTTAGCTGGTTCTACTTTTCTTTCATTAGCAATGGGGTTTACTGGCTTACCAAGAAACTTAGCTATTTGGATCCAAGAATTAAATTTATCACCTTATATGTTAATTTTTATTTTAACTATTTTTTACATCATCCTTGGAATGTTTCTAGATGGAATCTCTGCTGTAGTTTTAACAATGGCTATTATTGAGCCCATGATTAGACAAGCTGGTTTTGATATGATTTGGTTCGGAATTTATCTTGTTATCGTTGTTGAGATGGCACAAATTACACCTCCTGTAGGGTTTAATCTATTTGTGCTCCAAGGAATGGCAAATAAAGACATGTCATTTATTGCAAAAAGTGCTTTTCCTCTTTTTTTATTAATGATCTTAGCATTAATAATTATTATAATTTTTCCTGAAATAGCGTTATGGCTTCCTAATAAAATGTCACAAAATATTAACTAAGACTAATATTTAGATTTTTTCTTACCATCAATTATTGCTTTAAGTTCTTCATATTCTTCACAATTACATGATTTTAACACATCAAGTCTTTCTTTTGCTAAATCAATTCTGTTAGTAACAACATAAAGTTCACCCAAGTATTCATTAATTCCATTATGATTGGGTTCTATAGAAAGTCCTTGTAAATAATATTTTTCACCTCCAGCAAAATCTCCAAGCTTTCTTGTTGTAAAACCAAGATAATTGAGAGTATCAGCTTTATTTGGTTTTTCTTTATTAGATGCAACCAAAAGATTTAAAGCTTTTTCATATTTTTTGTTGGCTTTTTCGGTTTTACCTTGTTTTTCATATTTTTTTGCAGCTTTAATAATCGTAACTGCCTTATCATAATTTGATTTTACTTTGCTAGAACTATCACTACTAGACCCAGCGGCATAAGAATTTGTTGATAATAAAATTAAAACAGAAAGAGTAACAAAAATATTTTTCATAATTATATAAATTTTTTCATTAGGTTAAGTGGTTTTAGTTTAAGTCCATTATCTATTAAATTTTTTTTAATTGATTTTGCAGTAGCTAATGAACTTTCATTATCCCCATGTATGCAAACAGAGTCTATTTCACAAGGTATTTGCTTACCACTGTGACAATTAAGCGACTGATTTTTTACCATACTTAATACGTGTTTTTTTGCTTGTTCTGGGTTGATTATTAAAGCGTGAGGTTTTTTTCTAGAAACTAAATTTCCATTATCTTCATAGTTTCTATCTGCAAATATTTCACATGCAATTTTCATATTGAGTTTTTTTGCAGCTATTTCCATCTTAGATCCAGTTGGCACTAGATAGATTATTTCTTTATCAATTTGATAGATAGTTTTTGCTAATAGTGTTGCAAGCTCTAAGTCTTCACAAGCCATATTATTTAACGCACCATGTGGCTTTATATGAGTAACCTTTTCACCATATTCTTGAGCAATTTTATTTAGAGTTTGAAATTGGTCAATAATAAGTTTTGAAATTTCAGATGAATTTAAATTCATTCTTTTTCTTCCAAAATTTTCTGGATCATTAAATGAAGGATGGGCTCCAATACTTACTCCATTTTTTTTTGAAATTTGGACAACCATCCTCATTGTATCATTATCTCCAGCATGATAACCACAAGCAACATTTGCTGAATTAACAATATCTAATAAAGCAGGATCATTTTCTATTGAATGAAATTTTGATTTTTCGCCTAAGTCACAATTGATATTAATTTCCATAACCTATACCTTAGAGTATAACATGCTATGATCAAAAATATATCAAATCTTGGTGACGCATCAGTATATTGTGATTTCGGATCAGACGTAAATGAACAAATAAATTCAAATGTAATTTGTTATTTTAATGAAATCTCAAAGTTAGTTGA
>JADHRH010000021.1 GCA_016777545.1 Candidatus Pelagibacter sp. | reverse complement strand
CAATTAAACCACAGCCTATAATTAAAATATTTTTCATAATTAATTAAAGATAGCCTTGATTGCTGTTATGAATCTCTTATTCTCTTTTTTAGATCCAATTGTTAATCTTAATTTGTTTTTAATATTATATCCATCCTCTGTAGATCTTAATATAATTCCTCTTGATTGCAGTTGATTAAAAACATAATTAGCTGAAAATTTACATTTATCAAAATTTAATAGTAAAAAATTAGCTGTTACTTCATTTGAAAGAATTTTTAGTTTTTCTAAAACATTTCTAACTTTATTTGCTTCTATGATATTGTGTTTCACAGATTGATTAATAAAGTTTCTATCTTTTAAAGCCTCTATTGCTGCCATTTGTGCAACTTGATTTACATTAAATGGAGGTCTAATTAAATTCATTGCAGAGATAATTTTCTTGGGTCCATGACCCCAGCCAACTCTCAACGAGGCCAGTCCATATATTTTTGAAAAAGTTCTTATCACAACAACATTATCTTTATTTTTAAATAAATCTAAACCAGATTTATAATCTTTATTTTTCATATATTCAAAATACGCATCATCCAAAACTAGTAAAATGTTTTTATTCAATTTCATTCTTAAATCTATTAATTCTGCTCTACTTAAGTATGTTCCTGTTGGGTTATTAGGATTTGCAATAAATATAAGCTTGGTTTTTTTTGTTACTTTCTTGATAATTTCATTTATTGAAACTTTAAAATTTTCTTCCTTAGAAAAAACAACTTTTGCCCCCACTATTTGTGCATATATCCTGTACATTAAAAAGCTATATTGAGGAACAATCACTTCATCAGAGGGTTTTAAGTATAACTGGCAAATCATTTGAATAATTTCATCTGACCCCGCTCCACAAATTATCTTCTCAAAATCACACTTGTATTTCTTTGAAATTTCTTTCCTTAAATTTTTTGCTTTACCATCTGGATACTTCGATATTAACAATTTCTTATTCTGTAAAATTTTCTTTACTCTCGGGCTTACACCAAGGGCCGACTCATTTGCTGATAATTTTATAACATTTCGTATTTTTGCTATATTTGACTTACCTGGTTTATAAGCCTCTATTTTGAATTTTTTAAATTTTGGAACTGTCATTTTATTAATTTATTTTACCTTATAAATAAAATATTATCCTTTCATATAGAATAAGTCATATTTAAAAAAAATTGACATAAGAAATACTATCTAGTACAAAAAATATGCGCTGATTTAACTGAATTGCGAGCGCTTAAAAAAAACCGCTAAATAAGTTTTTTTGTCTCACAATTCAAATTTGGCTAATATTTATGAATAAAAATGTGAACATAAAAAATATTATAATTGATAAGCCATTAAAATTAGATTGTGGTCAAATTATCAATAATTATTCTCTAGCTTACGAAACTTATGGCTCCCTAAATGAGAAGAAAGATAATGCTATTCTTATTTTTCATGCTTTAACTGGTGACCAATTTGTTTCTGGAATAAACCCAATTACTAAAAAAGAGGGTTGGTGGTCATATGCTGTTGGACCTGGTAAGGCCATTGATACTGATAAATATTTTGTAATTTGTGCCAATGTTATTGGTGGCTGTATGGGCTCGTATGGTCCCAGTGAAATTAACCCCGATACCAATAAAAAATATGGCATTACTTTTCCTGTTATCACTATTAATGACATGGTTAACGCACAATTTAATCTCTTAAATTTTTTTAACATTGATAAATTGTTTGCTGTTATGGGTGGATCAATGGGTGGTATGCAAACACTTCAGTTCGTAAATAACTTTCCCAATAAAGCAAAGGTTGCCATTCCAATAGCATGCACAGCTAGTCATTCAGCACAGAACATTGCCTTTAATGAACTTGGTAGACAATCCATTATGGCAGATGTTAATTGGGAAAATGGTGATTATTCCAATCAAAATAAAAACCCTAACAAAGGATTGTCTGTTGCAAGAATGGCTGCACATATAACTTATTTATCTAAAAATGGTTTACAGGAAAAATTTGGAAGAAAGTTACAAGAAAGAGATAACCTAAAATTTGGTTTTGATGCAGACTTTCAAATAGAAAGTTATTTAAGATATCAAGGATCTGTATTTGTTGATAGATTTGATGCTAATAGCTACTTATACATAACAAGAGCAATGGACTATTTTGATCTAATCAAAGAACATCATGGTAATTTATCTAAAGCATTCGAAAAAACTAAAACTAAGTTTCTTATTATATCTTTTACTTCTGATTGGCTTTATCCAACTTCTGAAAATAAAGAAATTGTTATAGCCTTAAATGCTATAGGTGCTGAGGTCGGATTTGTTGAAATTGAATCTGACAAAGGGCACGATTCTTTCCTTTTAAAAGTTCCTAAATTTTTGAATACTCTAGGTGATTACATTAAAACAGCTTATTCTAAAAATTAAACATGAAACAAGAATTTAAAATAATCTCTGATCTAATTGAAAAAAATACTAGAGTTTTAGATGTAGGCTGTGGAGATGGCATATTAATGGAATATCTTAAGTATAATAAAGAAATAGACATAAGGGGAATAGAAATCTCTAAAGATAATGTTCAAAAATGTTTATCAAAAGGACTAACTGTTATTGAGGGTGATGCAGAAAAAGATCTATTACAATTTCCTGACGGCTCCTTTGATTTTGTTATTTTAAGCCAAACACTACAAGCATTTTTGAATCCTGAAATAGTTATCAATGAGCTATTGAGGGTTGGTAAAAAAGCTATTGTTACAATACCTAATTTTGGTTTTTGGAAAGTTAGACTTCACCTATTAATTAAAGGAACTATGCCAATTACAAAAAATCTACCTGATGAATGGTATAATACCCCTAACCTTCATATGTGTACAATAAAAGATTTTTATAATTTTTGTGAAGATAGAAAAATTAAATTAGATAAATCATTAGCTCTACATAACGAAAAAATATCTTCTATTAATAAATTTAATCTAAATGGTAAAAATTTATCAGCAGAACTGGGTATTTTTTTAATTGAGAATTAAATGGAAATTCAAATAATACCTTGCCTGCAAGATAATTATGCTTATCTAATTATTGACAAAACTAAAAATATTGCGTGTGTGATTGATCCTAGTGAAGCAAAACCTATTATCAAATATTTGGAAGATAAAAATATACATTTAAAATATATATTAAACACACATCATCATTACGATCATGTGGGAGGTAATATAGAATTAAAAGAAAAATATGGAGCTAGTATTATTGGATACAAAGGAGATAAAGATAGAATTCCAGAAATAGATATACTAGTCAACGATCAAGACATTTGGCACGAGGAAAATTTTCAGGCTAAAATATTTCATATACCTGGTCATACTCTTGGTCATATATGTTTTTATTTTTATAACGAAGAGTCTGTTTTTACGGGAGACACACTCTTTTCACTTGGTTGTGGTAAGATTTTTGAAGGAACATACTCGCAGATGTATAATTCATTAATGAAAATAAAAGCACTACCAGAAAAAACAAAGGTTTATTGTGGACATGAATATACTAAACAAAACTCTAAATTTTGTATTGCTCATGACCAAGACAATGAAAGCCTTAAAGTTAAGATTAAACTTATAGATGAAAAATTAAAAAAAAACCTACCTACTATTCCTTCCACAATTAAAGAGGAACTAGAGTGCAATATTTTTCTTAAATCTGGTACAGAGGAAAACTTTTCAAAATTGAGAGATTTAAAGGATAATTTTTAGCTTATTCGCGCTTGACTATAATTTGGTCGAGACTATATTGCTGATTATAAAAAATAGATTAAACAATGTCATACGCAATAATACAAACAGGTGGAAAACAGTATAAAGTTAAGGCTGGTGAAATCCTTAAAATTGAAAGATTAGAGGATTCTAAGCTTGAAACTAAAATCGAATTTAAAGAAATCCTAGCTTATGGAGACGATAAATCTATTGAAGTTGGTTCACCAGTAGTTGAAGGTGCAAAAGTTGAAGCAGATCTTGTTGAAAATGGAAAAAATAGAACAATACTAATTTTCAAAAAAAGACGAAGACAAAATTCTAGAAGAAAAAACGGTCATAGACAGCAATATTCATTAATAAGAATTAGTAAAATATTTTCTAAAGATGGTAAAATTTTATCTGAAGCGGAAAAAATGGTTAAACCAACTAAAAAAATTGAAAAGGTTGAAGCTAAAGTGGAAGCTAAAGCAGTTAACAAATAAATTAGGTAAATTATGGCAACAAAAAAAGCAGGTGGATCATCGAGAAACGGACGAGATAGTGCTGGTCGTAGACTTGGTGTTAAAAAGTATGGTGGTGAAGTAGTAATACCTGGAAACATAATTGTAAGACAAAGAGGCACAAAAATTTTTCCTGGTGAAAACGTGGGAATGGGAAAAGATCATTCAATTTTTTCTGTTGTTGAAGGAAAAGTTGTTTTTAAAAAGGGTAAATCAGATAGAACATTCGTTTCAGTAAAGCCCAATTAGTAGTACAACTAAAAAACTAAGAGTTGTATTATGAAGTTTCTAGATCAAGTTAAAATTTATGTAAAAGCAGGCAATGGAGGACATGGGTCTCCTAGCTTTCGTAGAGAGAAATTTATTGAATACGGTGGACCTGATGGTGGCGATGGAGGTAAAGGTGGCACTATATTCCTAAGATCAGAAAGAAATTTAAACACTCTTATTGATTATAGATTTCAACAACACCATAAAGCAGGAAGAGGAGTAAATGGTTCTGGACAAAATCGTACAGGTCATGGTGGAGAAGATTTATTTTTAAAAGTTCCAATAGGTACACAAGTTTTTGAAGAAGATAATAAAACTTTAATTTATGATTTTAAAAAAGAAGGTGAAGAATTTATTGTAGCTAATGGTGGTAAAGGTGGTCTTGGAAACACTAGATTTAAAAGTTCCACTAATAGAGCTCCAAAAAAATTTACTAAAGGTGCAATTGGTGAAGAGTATGTAATTTGGCTTCAATTAAAAACTATTGCTGATGTTGGTATTGTTGGATTACCTAACGCGGGTAAATCAAGCTTACTAGCAGCCATTACAAATGCGATGCCTAAAATTGCAAACTATAAATTTACAACACTAAATCCAAATCTTGGTGTTGCAAGTTATGATGATAAGGAAATAACTCTAGCTGATATTCCTGGATTAGTTGAAGGTGCACACGAGGGTGTAGGTCTTGGTATTCAATTTTTAAAACACATAGAAAGATGCAAAACTTTAATGCATTTAATAGATATTACTGATGAAGACCTTGAAAATACCTATAAACAAGTTCGAAATGAGCTAGGGAGCTACAGTAAAGATTTACTAGAAAAAAAAGAAATAATTGTATTAAATAAGACAGACTTATTAGAGGAAGAAGAAGTGAAAGAAATTTTAAAAGATTTTTCTAAAAATAAAAATTCTGAGGTAGTTACACTCTCAACATTAGAAAAAAGCTCAATATCTAAAATTAAAGCTAAATTGCTCTCCTATGTATCTTAAAGATTCCAAAATAATTGTAATTAAAATTGGCTCATCTTTGTTAATAGATGACAAAAAAAAAATAAGAAAAAAATGGCTAACTGAATTTGCCAAAGATATTCAGGAACTAATAAAACAGAATAAGAAAGTTATTATTGTAAGCTCAGGAGCAATAGCAATGGGTTGCAAAAAACTAAACATTAACAAAAAAAACCTTAAGATTGATAAAAGTCAGGCTGTTGCTTCTATTGGGCAAATTGAACTAATGAATTTATTTTCAGAAATATTTGTTAAATTGAAAATTAATATTTCTCAAATTCTTCTCACTTTGGAAGACACAGAACAAAGAAGAAGGGCATTAAATGCAAAAAGAACTTTTGATAATTTGTTTCAATTAGGTTTTGTGCCAATAGTTAATGAAAATGATACTATCGCTACTTCAGAGATTAAGTATGGTGACAATGACAGATTAGCATCTCGTGTTGCACAAATATCAGGCGCAGACTCACTTATATTGCTTTCTGATGTAGATGGTCTTTATACGCACAATCCAAAAATATATAAAAATGCAAAATTAATAAAAGAAATAAAAAATATAGATAAAGATATAGAAAAAATAGCGACCAAAAGTATTAGTGAGCATGGTACGGGTGGCATGAAGACTAAAATAGATGCTGCTAAAATCTGTCAATTATCAGGATGCCAAATGGTAATAGCAAATGGATTGTTAAGCCGACCCATTAAAAAAATAACTGAAGAAAATAACTGTACATGGTTTTTACCTAAAGTTTCAAAATTGGATGCTAGAAAAAAATGGATTATTAGTTCTATTTCACCTAAAGGTGCACTGATTATTGATGACGGTGCAAAACAGGCTCTTTCAAATGGTAAAAGCTTATTAGCAGCAGGAATAAAAAAAGTGTCTGGCCGTTTTAGCAAAGGTGACCATATTAAAGTTTTAGATAAAAATAATTACGAATGTGCAAGAGGACTTAGTTCCTTCTCATCTAATGAAATAGAAAAAATTATGGGTCATCACTCAAAAGAAATAGAAAAATTACTAGGATATATTTCTAAATCAGAAGTAATTCATAAAGATGATATAGTAGAGGTATAAAATGAGCAGATATATGAATTTAATAGGTCAAAATGCTAGAAAAGCGTCACTTGATAAAGTTAATTCAAGAACTAAAAATAAAATTTTAAAAAGATATGCTTTCTTATTAGGCAAAGAAAAAAAATCTATACTTAAAGCTAATCAAAAAGACATTCAATATGCTCTTGGTAAAGGCTTAAAAAACAATCTAATAGAAAGATTAACTATTGATGAAAAAAAGTTAATAGGCATAAAAAATTCTATAGATAAAATTGCTAACTTAAAAGATCCTGTTGATACTACTTTAGAAAAATGGCGCAGACCAAATGGTTTAACAATTAGCAGAGTGTCTATACCTATTGGTGTTATAGGTGTTATTTATGAAAGTAGACCCAACGTTACATCTGATGTTGCAAGCTTATGCTTTAAATCTGGAAATGCTGTAATTTTAAAGGGTGGCTCTGAGGCTATAAATACTAATAAAATTTTAGCAAAACTATTTAGAAAATCGCTTAGGGAAAATAAAGTGAATGAAAACTTTATTCAATTTATAGATTCTAAAGACAGAAAAATGGTCGACTTTATGCTTTCAAAAATGAAAGATTATATTGATGTAATAATACCTCGTGGTGGAAAAAATTTAGTAAAAAGAGTTCAACAATTTTCAAGTGTCCCTATTATCGGTCACTTGGAAGGTCTTTGTCATACTTTTATTGATAAGGATGCCAATCTAAAAATGGCTACAAATATTACCTATAATGCTAAGTTAAGGAACACTAGCATTTGTGGAGCTACGGAAACAATTTTAATGCATGAAAAAATTGTTAAGAAATTCTGTAACCCAATTTTAAAAAAGTTAGAAGAAAATAATTGCAAGATCTATGGAGACCAGTTCTTAAAAAAATATTACAAGGGAAAAATTTATCCAGCAAAAGAAAAAGATTGGTCTACTGAATATTTATCAGCTGTAGTTTCTGTAAAAACAGTTAAAGATTGTGACGATGCAATTGATCATATTAATAAATATGGAACCATGCACACCGACTCTATCGTTACTAACAATAAAAAAACTGCAAATAAATTCTTAAAAAATGTTAAAAGCTCTATAGCAATGCACAATACATCTACTCAATTTGCTGATGGTGGCGAATTCGGTTTTGGTGGTGAGGTTGGCATTTCGACAAACACATTACCTCCAAGAGGGCCTGTTGGATTAGGACAGCTCGTTTCATACAAATACGAAATTGTTAGTAATGGTAAAACTAGAAAATAACTTAAAACAAAAAAAGACAAAAATTGGAATCTTGGGGGGAACTTTCGATCCTGCGCATAAGGGCCATTTGGAAATCTCTAAACAAGCTAAAAAAATATTAGAATTAAAAAATATTATATGGGCAGTTACCAAACAAAACCCATTTAAAAACACAAGTAAAACAAATTTAAAAAATAGAATAAAATTTGCAAAAAAAGTCATTGGTAAAAATGATTTTATTAAAGTTAAGTTTTATGAAGAAAAAGTTCTCTCCAATAAAACAATCGATCTCATCAATTATTTAAATAAAGATAAAAAATTTGAGATTTATTTTATTATGGGTGCTGACAATCTAATCAATTTTCACAAATGGTATAAATGGAAATCCATTATAAAAAAATGCAATCTACTTGTGTTTGATCGACAGGGATATAAAGCAAAATCGCTAAGGTCTGTGACCTATAACGGTGTAAATAAAAATAGATTATCTTTTATTAATTTTAAAAAGGTTAATATTTCATCTTCTCAATTAAGAAAAATTTGATAAGGTTAAATAAATTAATGGAAAAAAACATAGACCTTAAAGATTTAATCCTAAAAACCCTAGATTCTAATAAAGCCCTAGATATTATTTCAATAGATCTTAAAAATAAAAGTTCAATGGCTGACTATATGATTATAGCAAGCGGAACTTCTTCTAGACATATTCAGGCTTTATCTGAAATGGTGCTAGAAAAATTAAAGTCCAATGGAATAAAAAATTCTAAGATTGAAGGAAAAGAAAGTGGTGATTGGAAATTAGTTGATGGTATAGATTTGATTGTTCATATATTTCATCCCGATAAAAGAAAATTTTATGAATTAGAAAAAATATGGTCAGAAATCATTCCTAAAGAAAAAGTGATGATATGATTTTGACTAAAAGATTTTTTCTTTTTTTTATAATACTATTATTTACTTTTCAAAAAAGTTTTTCTGAAAACACCGACTTATATAAAAAAATTGATTTGTTTGGTGAGGTTCTTGAAAAAATTAGCAAAGAATACGTTGATGAAGTTGATCAATCAAAAAGTATGGACTCAGCCATAAATGGTTTATTGCAATCTCTTGATCCCTATTCTGCATATATGACACCTGAAAGTTTTGAGGGTATGCAAACTGAAACTAGTGGAGAGTTTGGTGGGCTTGGTATTGAAGTTGGCATGGAAGCAGGTGTTGTAAAAGTAATATCACCAATAGATAATACTCCAGCATCAAAAGCAGGATTAAAAGCTGGTGATTATATTGTAAAAATTAATAATACCCAGGTCCAAGGCAAAACATTAATGCAAGCAGTAGACTTAATGAGGGGACCTGTTGGATCGAGTATTGAAATAACAGTTAGAAGAAGAGGTGTAAAAAAAGCATTAATTTTTAATATAACGAGAGAAGTTATTCAGGTTCAGTCTGTAAAATCTGAACTTATAGATAATAACATTGGCTATATAAGATTAACTTCCTTTAACGAAAATAGTAGTGAACAAATTAAAGAAAAAATTAATAAATTAAATAAAAACAAAGATCTAAAGGGTTATATCTTAGATTTAAGAAACAACCCAGGTGGCTTGCTTTCTCAGGCAATTAAAATTTCAGACTTTTTTTTAGAAAATGGTGAGATTGTATCAACAAGAAGTCGACAAGCTTCAGAGAATAGAAAATGGTTTGCTAAAAAAGGTGATCTAACAAATGGTAAAACACTAATTATACTTATTAACTATGGATCAGCTTCAGCATCGGAAATAGTAGCTGGTGCATTAAAAGATCATAAAAGAGCTATTATACTTGGAGAAAATAGTTATGGAAAAGGTTCTGTGCAATCAATAATCCCTTTGAAAAATAGAGGTGCTATTAGATTAACAATTGCAAAATATTATCTCCCTTCAGGAAAATCTATTTCTGAAGTAGGTGTAACACCTGATATAGAAGTTGCAGAAGGTTCGGATGATTTTAAATTTAACTCTGAAACTGATAATCAATTGAATTTTGCAATAAAACTATTCAACGGATAAATGACAGATAGTAAAGTGAATTTACCTCTTAGAAGTGGGGTTGGAATTGTTGTCCTGAACAAAGATAATAAAGTTTTTGTTGCAAAAAGGATTGATAATCAAAAAAATTTTTGGCAGATGCCCCAAGGTGGTGTTGATAAGGGTGAGGACTATTTAACTGCTGCTTACAGAGAGCTAGAAGAAGAAACTAGTATAAAAAATGTTGAACTAATCAAAGAATGTGATGGATTAATCTCTTATGAATTACCAAAAAACTTACTAGGTATAATTTGGAAAGGTAAATATAGAGGTCAGGAACAAAAGTGGTTTATAATGAGATTTTTAGGACAAGATAATGAGATTGATATTAAAACTAAACACCCTGAATTTTGTGAATGGAAATGGATTGATCTAGAAAATATAACTGACCTAGTTGTAGACTTTAAACTACATGTGTACAAAGATATTAAAGAAAAAGTAAAAGAAATTCTTAATTAAGAGTTTTTAGCACATCAATTTTTTGATCAACCAAGTATTTATTTTGATCTGTAATGTCACTATTTTTTGAATTTTCTTCTGCTTGAGCAAGTAGTTCACTAATTTTATCTTTATCAATATCTTTAATATTAAAAATAGAACTTGTTAGAACTGATAAATTATTATTCTTAAATTCAACAATTCCATCCTCAACATAGTAATTATCCTCTCCTGATTTAGAAAAGATTTTAATAATCCCTGGCTTTAGAAATGAAATAATTGAGATATGGTCCTTTAAAATCCCCATTTCTCCCTCAAAAGCAGGTACAACAACTTCTGTTACATCTTCTTTTGAAAGAAAAGATTTTTCTGGGTTTACGATTTCTATTTTAAACTCTTCACTCATTATGCAGCAGCATCTTTCGCCATTTTTTCTGCTTTTTCTACAGCTTCTTCAATTG
>JADHRH010000020.1 GCA_016777545.1 Candidatus Pelagibacter sp. | reverse complement strand
TAACACCAATAATTGTCATTCCCTGATCTTTAAGTAGATATTTAACTTTTTTTAAAACCTCAATAGTATCATTATTATAATATCTTCTATTACCGTTTAAAATTTTTGGCTTAATTTGCTTAAATTCTTTCTCCCAAAATCGAATAGTATGTGTATTCAAGGTTCCTTTTTTTTTGTTTACAAGACCAAGAATTTTAGCAACCTCACCTATTGACTTATAAGCATCACTATTTTTATGAATCATTCTTAGAATTTACCAAATCTTTAAATTCCTTAGAAGCTTTAAATAAAACAACATCTCTATTAGATATAGTTGTTTGTTCTTTTGTTTTGGGATTTCGTCCAATTCTACTTTTTTTTGCCCTTATAGAAAAAGTACCAAATTTAGAGAGCTTTAATTTTTTTTCTATTTTTAAATTGTCTACTATTGTAATTAGAAAATCATCAATTAAATTTTCAGATATATTTTTTGAAAAACCAATTTGCATATAAATTGAATTTATAAGATCTTTTTTTGTTAAGTTAGTTCTTTTCATTAACTTATGTTGTTTCTTATCTTTTCTATTAAATTTCCAGTGACAATTCTAGTACAAACACTTAATGAGTTTGAAAAACCTATATAATCTGTTCCACCATGGCTTTTAATAACAGGAGAATCTAAACCTATGAAAATTGCACCATTATAAAGTCTTGGATCTAATCTTTCTTTAAATTTTTTTAAATTTGAAATATTTAGTAAAGATGAAATTTTACCAATAATATTACCTGTCATGGCTTTCTTTAATTCACTGGTAATAAAATTTGCAGTACCTTCGGCTGTCTTCAAAGCAATATTCCCAGTAAATCCATCTGCAACGATAACATTTACATCGCCATTCATTAACTGATTACCTTCTATATAACCCTTAAACTCAAAGTCAGTGTTATTTCTTTGATTTAATTGTTGGTAAGTTTCTTTGATAGTCTCATTACCTTTAATTTCTTCAGACCCTATATTTAATAAAGCAACTTTAGCGGTATCATCAGGATATAACGATTTAAATAACGAAGATCCCATTATAGAAAAATCAATTAAATTTTTTGGACTACATTCGATATTAGCTCCTAAATCTAACACTACACTCATATTCTTTTTATTTGGCCATAAAGCAGAAAGAGCTGGTTTATCAATGTTTTCAATCATCTTTAGATTAAGTTTTGAAATAACAAGTAATGCTCCAGTGTTACCGGCAGAAATAACTATGTCAGATTTTTTTTCTTTAACACTTTGTATGGCTAACCACATACTAGTATTTTTTCCTCTTTTAGCTCCTTCTAAAGGACTATCAGTTCCTTTAACCAAATCTTTGGTGTGAATTATTTCAAATGAAGATGTGGGTAATTGATTGATATAATTTTGGATTTTTTCCTTATCACCAAAAATTTGATAAAAAGTATTAGTGTTACTTTTATAATGATGATTAATTCCATCAATAATTTTTTTTGGTGAATTATCTCCACCCATTGCATCAACTGCAATTTTTATTATTTTGCTCATTTAATTTTGGACTTTTATTCCTTAGGATCTAAAACTTGTCTACCTCTATACATGCCTGTTTTTAGATCTAAGTGATGAGGTAATCTGTATTCTCCAGATTTCTTGTCCTCAACAATATTGGTAGATTTGAACTTCATATTCTGAGCTCTTCTCATTCCAGTTCTTGACGGTGATTGTTTTCGTTTAGGTACAGCCATAATAAAATTAGTGCTTAACTACACCTTTTATATAAGAATTTAAAGTATTATTTTTTAAATTTAACCTATAATTTTCAAAATAATTAACCAAATACTCAATATTAGATGAATTATCTAAAAAATTTACCAAAATAGAGTTTCTAGATTCTATATCTAATTCATCCCAACTGTGAATTTTGTCGATCATTCCATAGAATAAGTTTAGGTAATCTTTCATTTTTTTATTAATTGATTGATCACCATAACCAATTTCCCTGATGCTTAATTCAACTTGTCTGAAGGTAAAATCATAAATCTCTTGTAGTATTTTTTTATCATTATTTTCCTTATAAACTTTCAAAAAGAAAGCAAAATGAAGTAAAAAGAATATTAATCTATCAGAAAAAGTGTCTTGGTTTTTAAAATCTTTATACAAATCTTTATTTCTAGTTAATTGAACTAAATTGTTGTAAATATTTATATAGTTTTTATCCATGAGAAAATTATTTGTATTTATTATAATATCATTATTTATTTCAGCTTGTACTTTAAAAAAAGTTGAAAAACACCACGGTGTTCATTTTTTAAATAAAAAACAAGAAAAACTTACTGTTAATCAGTCAAATAAAAACGATATTTTAAAATTATTAGGTTCACCATCAACTAAAAGTACTTTTGACAATGATTTATGGATTTATATTGAAAGAAAAACAGATAATTCATCTCTTACAAAATTTGGCAGTGAAAGAATTATTGTAAACAATGTTCTATTATTAGAAATCAACAGTATGGGTCTTCTAGAAACGAAAGAGTTTCTAGATCTCACTAATATGCAAGAATTGAAATTCGCAGAACAAACCACTGAAAATCAATACAAGAAAAACACATTTGTATACGACTTTCT
Source organism: Candidatus Pelagibacter sp. (assembly GCA_016777545.1). Lineage (GTDB taxonomy): Bacteria > Pseudomonadota > Alphaproteobacteria > Pelagibacterales > Pelagibacteraceae > Pelagibacter. Next base: position 8,351 of record JADHRH010000020.1, on the reverse strand, counting down.
ATCCAGTATGAGACAGAAAATTAACGACCCCTTAGGTAAAAGAAAAAGAAATTAATCTTTTCTTAGCCAGCAATTACAGCTAACAATAATAAAGCTACAATATTAGTAATCTTAATCATTGGGTTTACAGCAGGACCAGCAGTATCTTTGTACGGGTCTCCAACAGTGTCACCAGTTACAGCAGCTTTGTGTGCTTCAGAACCTTTTCCACCGTGATTTCCGTCTTCAATATACTTTTTTGCATTATCCCAAGCACCACCACCCGCAGTCATTGAAACAGCTACAAATAAACCTGTAATAATTACACCTAACAACATTGCACCTACTGCAGCTAAAGCAGCAACTTGACCACCTATAGCTAGTATTACAAAGTATAAAACAATAGGAGAAAGAACTGGCAATAATGAAGGTATAATCATTTCTCTAATTGCAGCTAAAGTTAATAAATCTACTAATTTAGCATAATCAGGTTTTTGTTTACCCTTCATGATACCTGGATATTTTTTAAATTGTCTTCTTACTTCGACAACCACTGCACCACCTGCTCTACCAACGGCTTGCATACCCATTGATCCAAATAAATATGGAAGCATTCCACCAATTAATAACCCAACTACAACGTAAGGATTCGATAAATCAAAAGTTACAACAATTCCTTCAAGCTTTGAACCTGCTACACCTGAAAAGTGTTTGATATCCTCAACATAAGCTGCAAATAATACTAGAGCACCTAAACCTGCTGAACCTATAGCATAACCTTTAGTAACAGCTTTAGTCGTATTACCTACTGCATCTAATGCATCAGTAGTTTTTCTAACACTATTTGGTAATTTAGCCATTTCAGCAATACCGCCAGCATTATCTGTTACAGGACCATAAGCATCAAGAGCAACAACCATACCTGCTAATGCAAGCATTGTAGTTACTGAAATAGCGATACCATAAAGACCAGCGATTGAATTTGTTGCTAATATACCGGCAACAATAATTAAAGCTGGTACAGCAGTGGCTTCCATAGAAACAGCTAAGCCTTGGATAACGTTTGTTCCATGACCAGTTGTAGAAGATTTAGCAATACTTCTTACTGGTCTGTATTCAGTACCAGTGTAGTATTCAGTAATCCAAATTAATAGTCCAGTAATAACTAAACCAATTATTCCACAGTAATACAAACTCATACCAGTAAAACTTTTACCATTAACAGTATATTCGCTTGCAAATCCGATTACATAATCAGTAACAGGGTATAAAATTATTAATGAAGAAACAGCAGAAACTACAAACCCTTTATATAAAGCGTTCATAACATTTTTACTTTTTCCAAGTTTAACAAAGAAAGTTCCTAAGATTGATGTTAAAATACAAGCCCCACCAATAGTTAGAGGATAGATCATCATATTTATATCACCATAGAAAAATATCGAAGAAAGAACCATTGTTGCAACAATTGTTACAGCGTAAGTTTCAAATAAGTCTGCTGCCATACCAGCACAATCACCAACGTTATCTCCAACATTGTCAGCAATTACAGCTGGATTTCTAGGATCATCTTCTGGAATACCTGCTTCAACTTTACCAACTAAGTCAGCACCAACATCAGCACCTTTTGTAAAAATTCCACCACCTAATCTTGCAAAAATTGATATTAAAGAAGCACCAAAACCTAATGCTACTAATGCATTAATAACTTCTCTGTCATCAATGCCTGCTTTTAATAAAAAATAGTAATAAACTGCGATTGCAAGTAAAGCTAATCCAGCAACTAACATTCCAGTTACAGCACCTGATTTAAATGCAACAGCAAGACCGCTTGCTAAACCTTTTCTTGATGCTTCAGCAGTTCTAACGTTAGCTTGAACAGAAACTAACATTCCAACATAACCGGCTATACCTGATAATGTAGCACCAATAAAATAACCTAAACCAACTAATGGACTGAACACAAAGAAAATAATGACTAAAACAACAACTCCAACCACGGCAATTGTTTTATATTGTCTTGCTAAATAAGCCTTAGCACCAATTTGAATTGCTGATGCTATTTCTTGCATCTTGGCATTTCCTGCACTTGAGTTAAGGATATTCATTCCTGTAAAAAAACCATAAACGATTGAAAGAGATCCAGCTGCTATGGTAAATAATAATATTGTTTCTATTAGTGAGTTCATTTTGCCTTTGGTTGTTTGGTTGTTAAATTTTATTCTTTAAAGTCCGGACAATACAAAAAAAGCAATAAAAGGCAATATTTAACTTTTTAAAACTTATGAAAATAACCTTTATTTTTAAGGGTAATTTGCCGATTTTCATCATCTACAATGGATGATTTTTTAACATGGCTTTGAATTGTGCCAATTTTAGTTAGCTTAACTCTACAATTAGTAGCTATTTTTCTTATGATTCTCATCTTATTTTTAGAAGCTGTAAATAAGACCTGATAATCATCACCATTAGAAATGTAATTAATCTTAGATAGTTTTTTAAGAGCAAGTATCTTCTTTAGGTTACTTGAAATTGGAATATCTTTTAAAAAAATTTTATAAGATAATTTCTGATTATTAATCATTTTATCAAGGTCCGCTATAAGTCCATCAGATATATCAATTGAGGTATTGGCAAACTTTTTAATTTGATCAATTAATTTTAATTGAATATTTGGCATAAAATATTGATTAGTAAAATATTTTTTTAATCTTGAATTAAGCTTAATTTTATTTTTTAAAACTAATAGCCCTAAATAGCTGTCTCCTATATTTCCAGAGACATATACATCATCATAAAGTTTAGCTTTGTTTCTATAGATAATATTGTCGGCAAAACCTATTGAAGTAATTGTAAAACTTAACTTGTTAGAAAAAACTGTATCTCCACCACTTAAAAATATTTTATATTTATTTTGTTCTTGATTAAGTGATTTGCTGATTTTTGATAAATTTAATTTAGAAAAACTTTTTTTATTACCAGAACCAGAAATAAAATAATATTTTGGTTTAATACCTTTGCATATTAAATCTGAAATTGATGATCTAATTATTTTTTTAATGACAAGATCAGGTCTTTTAAAGTCTATGAAATGATTGCCTTCTGTATATGTATCAACAGATACTGCTAATTTATTTTTTTTATCAAAAAAAACATCATCATTCAAATTTAAGGCACTTGGTGATTTTTTAGAAAGTTTTTGAAAATAATTTTTTATTAATTCAAATTCATGCATTAGTGGTTCTTATTTTTTTAGCTATTTTGTCTAATATTGCATTTAAATATTTAGTTTGACCATCTTCTAAAAAAAAGTTTGATGCATCAAGATATTCTTTAATAATTATTTTAGAAGAAACTTTAGGTTTGTATAAAAACTCAAATATAGCAGATTTTACTATCACTTGAAAAACCTGGTCTAAATTAGTTAACTCTAAGTCCTCACTTAGATATTTTTTAACCTCTTCTTTAATAACTTCATCTCTTTCAATGGTACCTAAAACAACATCCTTAATGAATTTTTTAAATCTATGTTTGGGAAAAGTTAAGTCTGTGTCATCATTAAAAAAATTTCCATATAATTTTTGGATAATAATTACCCTCGGACTTTGATTGGGATTATATGGAGTTCTCATTGTTATTGAGAAAGAACAGATATTACAGCTTGAGCTGCTTCTCTACCCTTTTTCTTCCTAGCTATAGCTTGACGCATATTAAGACAGGTAATAATTCCATTACCAATGGGTTTTTTGCTATCTACAGAAAGTTTCATTATTGCATCAGTTGAAGAATGAGAAATAAAATCAAAATGAGGTGTTTGGCCTTTAATAACACAACCAAGAGCTAAAAAAGCATCATATTTTTTAATATTCTTTGAAATCGTGACTGGTATTTCAAAAACACCAGGAACATTAATAATTTTTATTAAACTAGATTTGGGTAATATGCTCTTTGCACTACTTAGTAAACCCTTTGATATATCTTTATAATAATCAGCAATAACTATTAGATATTTTCTTTTCATTAAATAATTTCCTGTTTAGTAATCTTTATATCATAACCTTCCAAACCAATAACTTTTTTAAGAGACTTAGTAATTAATATCATATTTTTAATCTTTAAATCTTTAATTATTTGAGCACCAATACCATAATTTCTTATAAGCTTATCATTTCCTTTTTTATAGAAATTTTTGTTTTTATAATCCTTAAGTGTTTGTGTAACAGATTTTAAATTTGTATCTTTTATAAAAACTAAAACACAGTTATTAAATTTCTTAAAATAATTTAAAGTTTTATCAAATGAATTTGGTAATTGTTGATTAATTAAATAATTTTGAACTACGTTAGAAGAAATTACTCTAACTCTTGGTATTATCCCTTTTTTAATATTTCCTTTAATCAAAGCAAAATGCTCAGATCCATCTAAAAGGTTTTCATAAATTCGAATTTTATATTTTTGATTTTTTACTTTAATATCTGATTGTTTTTTAAGTTTAATTAATTTTTCTTTTTTTAAACGATAAGCAATAAGATCTTCGATTTTACCTATCTTTAAATTATGTTTGTTTGCAAAATCAAATAAATCTTGGCCTTTGGCCATTGTCCCATCTTCATTCATTATTTCACAAATAACTGCAGAGTTATTTTTTTTAGCAAGTTTTGAAATATCAACAGAGGCTTCTGTGTGACCAGCTCTTACTAAAACGCCGCCGTCTTTCGCAATAATTGGAAAAACATGTCCAGGTGAAACTATGTCTTTCTTATTTGCATTTTTTTTTGAAGCAATTTTAATTGTCTTTGCTCTATCTTTTGCTGAGATACCTGTTGTTATTCCTTTTTTTGCTTCAATAGAAATTGTAAATGCAGTTTTATTCCTTGATTGATTTATTGGTGACATCAAAGATAAATTTAATCGCTTTGCTTGTACACTATCTAGCGCCAGACAAATTAATCCACGACCATATTTTGCCATAAAATTTATATTTTTAGCACTTGAGTCAGTGGTTGATATTATTAAGTCTCCTTCGTTTTCTCTTTTCTCATCATCAACTAAGATGAACATACCACCCTTCTTTGCGATATTTATTATACTTTCAATGGATGCATAATTATTTTTTTTCATTAAAATAATTTCTAACGTATTTAGATAAGATATCTATCTCTATATTAACTAGACTGCCTTTTTTTAACGAAGATAAATTAGTTAGCTTAAAGGTGTGTGGAATAACCCAAACTTGAAAACCTTTTTTGGTTACTTTGGAAATTGTTAAAGAAATTCCATTTATACATATAGAGGCTTTATCAATTAAATTTGCTCGTTCTTTTTTGACTATTTCAAAATCAAATAAATACGATTTATCAATTTTTTTAATACTCTGTATTTTACCTACTGCATCGATGTGGCCTTGGCAAATATGTCCTGATATTTTTTGGCCAAATTTTAAAGGAAGTTCAAGATTAATTTTATCATTTATTTTTAAGAATTTAAATTTTGATCTTTGTATAGTTTCATCAGAAAGATAAAATTCCATTATCTGATTTTTAATATCGATTAATGTTAAGCAAACACCATCACAAGCAACTGATACACCCAAATCTTTACGAGTTAATTTTAAATTAGCTTTTACAAAAATATTAATACCTTTTGATCTTTTTTCAAATTTAGTAATTAAACCTTGATTAAAAATTATTCCATTAAACATAATATTATTTGTAAAGCGTGATTACGTCTTTGCCTAATTTTTTATTAATTTTCAATTTATTTTTATAATTTTTCTTTAATTCTTTAAGAAAACCAAACTCTTTATGATTAACTAACTTTGATAAACTTTTACTACATTTGTATAAATAAAATTCATTAAATAATTTTTTTTTAATAATGTGTTTAGAAAGATCATTTCCCCCTTCAACTAATAAATTCCTACAGCCAAGGACATAGAGTTTCATTAAAATTGATTTAATATCAAAGCTATTTTTATTTAATTTACTTTTGATTAAAGTTATACCTTTTTTTTTTAACATTAATTTCACCTCAGCTTTGGCGTTATGATAAAAAATTATAGTATTGTCTTTATTTGCTGTTTTAAAAATATATGAATTCTTTTTAATTTCTAAGTTTCTATCTAAAATTATTCTTTTAGGAGAAAATTTACTCAAACCTTCTAGTCTGCAATTGAGTTTTGGGTCATCTTTATTTAAAGTTTTGGAGGAAATCATTAACGAGTCATTTTTATATCTAAGAAAATGTGTAAATTTATCAGTATGAATATCTGAAATTCTTTTAGTATCTTTGCTATATATCAAATTATTTTTAGAAATTGCAATTTTACCAGTAACATAAGGAAGGTTTTTTTTTCTATTAAAAAAATAAGGTGCGTAAAATTTATTAATTTGTTTTTTGAGTAAATCTTTTTTTACTAAAATATTTTTTGACTTAAGAATTTTTAAAGTTTTACCTTTAACTTTTTTATCAATATCTTCAACTCCATAGACAACTTCTTTAATTTTATTTTTAATTATAATATTTGTGCATGGAGGAGTTTTTCCATAATGACTACATGGTTCAAGGGTGACATACATTTTTGAGCCTTCTATATTTTCATGTGAATTTTTAATGGCATTAAATTCTGCATGAGGTGTACCTTTAAAACCTGTTTGACCAATTGAAAGTATTTTATTATTTTTGACAATCACACAACCTACAGAAGGATTAATTCCAGTTAGTCCATGACGAGCTTTTGCCAAATTCAAGGCAAGCTCCATAAAAATTTTATCTTTAATTGAAAATTTATCTTTTTTTGTAGACATCTAATTTGTCCACGAATTGCACAAAGTCTTTTTCTTCTCTAAAATTTCTATAAACAGATGCAAATCTAACGTATGCAACAGGATCAAGATCTTTCAAACCTTCCATAACCATTGTGCCAATTGTATTTGATGAAATTTCACTTTGACCAAGTTCTTCTAAAGCTCTTGAAGTTCGACTAATAAATTTTTCTGCAGTTTCGGTATCAATAGGTCTTTTCTTTAAGGCTATATAAATTGATTTAGAAAGTTTATCTCTATCAAACGATGATTTTCTTCCATTCTTTTTGACTACCATTATTTCTCTAAATTGTACTCTTTCGAAAGTTGTGAATCTAGCTCCACACACACAAAGTCTTCTTCTTCTTATGGCTGTTCCATCTTCTGTAGGTCTAGAATCTACTACTGATGTTTCACCTTTTTTACAAATTGAACAAATCATTATTTTAAATTTTTATATATTGGAAAGTTAGATGTAAGATCTATAACTTCATTTCTAACCTCTTCTTCAATTTTACTGTTATTCTCAGGGTTTTCAGACAAACCTTTTACAACTTTAGTAATTAATTCACCTACTTTCTCAAACTCTTTCAATCCAAAGCCTCTAGTTGTTGCAGCTTGAGTTCCAAGTCTTATCCCAGAAGTAATCATTGGCTTTTCAGAATCAAAAGGTATTCCATTTTTGTTACAGGTAATATTAGCATTTGAAAGACTTTCGGCTGCAGCATTGCCCTTGACATTGAAAGGTCTTAGATCAACTAACATTAAGTGTGTATCCGTTCCACCAGAATAAATTTTAAAACCATTATTCTTAAGTGTCTCAGATAAAATTTTGGCATTTGCCAAAACAGATTTGATATAATCTTTAAAATCTGGTCTTAAAGCTTCCAAAAACCCAGCAGCCTTTCCAGCGATGACATGCATCAAAGGTCCACCTTGATAACCAGGGAATACTGCAGTGTTAAATTTTTTTGCTAGGTCTTCATGATTAGTTAAAATAATTCCACCTCTAGCACTTCTGAAAACTTTATGAGTTGTTGAGGTAACTACGTGTGCGTGTTCACATGGGTTAGGATAACCTTTACCAGCAACTAAACCTGAAAAATGAGCCATATCCACCATCAAATATGCCCCTACTTTATCAGCAATCTCTCTAAATCTTTTAAAGTCGATTACTCTAGAGTAAGCGCTACCACCACAAATTATGAGTTTTGGTTTATGTTCTAATGCAAGTTTTTCAACATTATCATAATCAATAAGTTCGGACTCTTTATCAACGTCATACCCTATGGGATTAAACCATTTACCTGACATTGATATTTTCAACCCATGAGTAATATGTCCACCAGAATTTAAGCTCATCCCCATAAATGTATCACCAGGATTTAATAGCGCTAAAAATACAGCTCCATTTGCTTGAGCCCCAGAATGTGGTTGGGCATTTGCAAATTTACAATCAAAAATTTTTTTTAATCTCTCTATGGCTAAATTTTCAGCAACATCAACATGCTCACATCCATTATAGTATCTTTTTCCAGGATATCCTTCTGCATATTTATTTGTTAATAC
>JADHRH010000019.1 GCA_016777545.1 Candidatus Pelagibacter sp. | reverse complement strand
AGTTATATGGTGAAGTTAAAGCAATAATCTCAAAGTCTAATTTTGGCTTTTGAATAAAAAAACTTTTATTACCATTTGTCATTAATGCTTTTGCAAATCTTCGATAACTCTCTGTGGGCAGCTTATTTTTATCAAATTTTTCTAAAGTGCTTTCAAAATTTTGCTCTTTTAAGAAATCTTCAAACTTTTCAATAGATTCATATTTTAAGAATTCATAGTTTGTTTCATAAGTTAGTACATGAAAACCTTTATCTAAAATTAATGTTTGAATTGCAGGAAAATTTCCATCTCTTTGAGGTAAATTTATTACTTTATTTTTGTTTTCTAAATATAAATTTTTTTTATTTGGATCATAGTAACCAAATGGAGAGCCATTAAAATTTTGGCCTACCTTAATATGTATCTTGGACACTTCATTATTATTAAATTTAAAATTAATTGGCTCAAGCCATAATTCGTGGGCATGCACATTGAACTTTAAAAAAGTAGTCAATAATAATATTACAAAAAAATAGAAAATCTGATTTAATAAGTTAATGTTTTTTAAAATATTTATATTTTTATTATTTTTCATTAAGTCATCTTATGCTCATGAACTACGTCCAGCAATTGCAAATCTTAATATTTATGAAAAAAATAATATCACAAATGCTGCTTTATCAATCCGATTAAATCTTGAGGCAATAATTGCTGAAGTGAATATGGATCACTCTAACACAGAAGAATCTGAAAAGTCAGGTCAATATGAAAGCTTAAGAACTATGAATGCTGATGAATTGCTTAAAAAATTTAATTCCAAAATAAGAGACCTTCAAAACAAAATTTACTTAACTTCTGCTAATTCTAATTATCGCTTAACTCTAGTGGATGTGGACATACCCGAGGTTGGCAATACTGATATAATTAGAGATACCGTTATTAACTTTGATATTAAAAATATCAAAGATGAAGACTTAAAATTTTCTTGGGATAAAAATTTAGGATCCATCATTTTAAGAGTTAATTCTAAAAATAATGAGGGTTTATACTCAAAACTAATTGAAAGTAATGATAAATCAGAATGGTTTAGTATAACAAACAAAAGAGAAGAAAGGCTTATAGACAATGTTAAATCTTATACTCAATTAGGTTTTAAGCACATAATACCTAAAGGTTTAGACCATATATTATTTGTTATCGCTTTATTTCTTCTCTCTTCGAAATTAAAGCCTTTGGTATTGCAGGTTTCAATTTTCACTATAGCGCACACAATAACATTATTTCTTGGTGCTTTAGATGTAATAAAAATACCCTCAATAATTGTTGAACCTATCATTGCTCTATCAATTTGTTTTATTGCTATTGAGAATCTATTTACTGAAAATATAAAAAAAATGAGACCCTATATAATTTTTATTTTTGGATTACTCCATGGCTTAGGGTTTGCTGGGGTTTTAAATGAAATTGGAATTTCAGACGGGTTATTTATTTCAAGTCTTATTTCTTTTAATATTGGAGTAGAGGTAGGTCAAATTAGTGTAATACTTTTATCTTATATTTTTATCTCATTATTATTTCAGAATAAACCTTGGTACCGTAATAGAATTACTAGGCCTTTTTCATTGGTAATTGCGTTGATTGGCTTTTATTGGTTTTTTAAAAGAATATTTTTTTAATTTAAATTAATTTTTCATTCTCATAAATGCAGCACTTATCTTCAGGTATATGTAAGTCTACTTTATCTAATGGAACTTCTGTTTCTCTACTTATTTTAGATTTTATTGTAAGACTTCCAATCTTTGCCGTAAGCAATTTATAGTTTCCAAGATCTTCCACTTTTTCTACATTCGCACTAATTATGTTTTCTTTTTGATCTTTGGCTATCTTAATAAACTCTGACCTTATGCCTAATTTAATTTTTTTATCTTTTAATTTTGATAGATCTGTACTTGTTTTAATTAAAGTATCATTAATTTTAACACTATTGGCTGATGATGCATCAGTTTCAAATAAATTCATTGCTGGAGAACCTATAAAATATCCAACAAAAGTAGTATTAGGTCTTTCAAATAATTCTTTGGGTGTTCCTGTTTGAACCACTTCACCTTCACTCATAACAACTATATTATCAGCAAAAGTCATGGCTTCGTTTTGATCGTGCGTAACGTATACGAGAGTCGTTTTGTATTGTTCGTTTATTTCTTTAAGATTTCTTCTTAATTTAAATTTTAAATCAGGATCTATAACTGTTAATGGCTCATCCATTAGAACTGCTGCTACATCTTCTCTTACAAGTCCTCTGCCAAGAGAAATCAATTGTTTTTGATCAGCTGTAAGTTTTCTAGCAGGCAAATTTAAGAAAGATTTTAAATTTAATGTCTCTGCAACAGAATTGACTCTTTCATCCACTATTTCCTTAGAAAAATCTCTACATCTCAAAGGGAAAGCCAAATTATCATATACAGTCATAGTGCTGTAAATTACTGGGAACTGGAAAACTTGCGCAATATTTCTATTTTCAGTTTTAAGATCCGTAACATCTTTGTCGTCAAATAATATTTTTCCTGATGAAGGCCTTACTAACCCTGATACAATATTTAACATTGTTGTTTTACCACATCCAGACGGGCCTAAAATTGCATATCTCTTTCCATCTTCCCAGGTCATTGAAAATGGGTTTAGTGCATAAGTTGGGTTTGCATCGTTTGGATTATATGAATGAGATATCTTATTTAAATTAATTTTAGACACTACTACCTCCAAATGGAGATGAAGCTAAATTTCCAGTTTCATCAAATGCATAAGCTTTGTTTGATTTAAAATTAATTTTAACTTTATCTCGAATTTTAAAATCCATAACTTCTTCTATACTAGTTATAATTTTTGCATTTCCTCTAGTTAGATGGAGTAGGGTTTCTGAACCACTAATTTCTGCAAGCTCTACTTCAAACTCAAATCCATTATCATTTAATTCTACATCTGATGCTCTTATGCCAAAATTAAAATTTTTATCTTTTATTTTTGATAAATGATCTGGAATATCTATTTCAATATTTTCAAATTTTATTTTATTAGAATCTATCTCAGCTTTTAAAATGTTCATTGGTGGATCATTTGAAATAGCTGCAACTTTTAAATTTTTAGGGTTTTCAAATATTTCTTTTGCAGCACCCACTTGAAGCACTTTACCCTCATCAAGAACAATAACTTCACCATTAAGTTCCATTGCTTCTCTAGGATCTGTTGTTGAAAAAATTACAATACTCTCTTCTGATAGGCCATTAATGAATATGTTTTTAAACTCTTCACGCAACTGCTCTCTTAATTTGTAATCTAAATTAACCAATGGTTCATCTAATAATAAAATTTTTGCATTTTTTACCAGTGATCTTGCAACTGAAACTCTTTGTTGTTGACCGCCTGATAATTCTTGAATTTTTCTTTTTTCATAGCCCTCTAATCCTACTAATTTTAAAGAATTAAAAACTTCTTCATTAATCTTTTGAGGATCTAAACCTCTCTGTTTTAATGGAAAGGCTATATTTTCAAAAACATTTAAGTGAGGGTAGTTAATGAATTGCTGATAAACCATAGCAATATTTCTTTCCCACACTGGTATCTCTAAAAAATTCTTACCTTCAAATTTAATTGTTCCACTATCTGGCATAAGTAATCCAGCTATTGTTTTTAATAGGGTCGTTTTCCCAGAAAGTGTTCTTCCTAAAATTGTATATAATTTTCCCTTTTCAAAATTAAAAGAGATTTTTCTCAACTGTAACTCTTCAGTTAATTTATATGATAAATTTTCACCAACTAAATTCATTATTTAATTGCTCCAGACAAATTTCCTTTTGACAAATATCTTTCAACAATAAATGCAACTACGATTAATGGTGCAACAGAAACTAATGCTGAAGCAGATAAACTCCACCATGGTGTAATTGAAGAATTTAAGGCAACTATTTTAACTGGTAATAATTGTACTTCGGTAAAAGTTAGAATAAATGCAAAAAAGAAATCGATCCATCCAAATATTATACAAAACATTCCAGCAACAATTAAACCTGGTATTGAATTTGGTAATACGACTTTAAAAAATGCTTGGTAAGGATTGCATCCATCTATTAATGCTGTTTCATCTATTTCTCTTGGTACCTTGTTAAAGAAGTCAACCATAATCCAAACTGCTATAGGCATTAACAAAACGATATAAACGACTATCAGCCCGATTAGACTATCTAATAAATTTACAGCTCCTAAAAATAAGAAGAAAGGTATTGATAAAACAATTGGTGGCATAATTCTTTGAGAAATAAAAAAGAAGGTAATGTCATTATTTTTTATGGGACCTGCTTTAAAAGTATATCTTGAAAGTGCATAAGCAGATAAGGTTCCAAGGATTATACTTATTAAACTTGCAGTACATGTTACAAACAGACTGTTAAAATAAGGTTCAACAATATCTACCCCTCCTTCTGCTGGTGATTTAATTAAAACCCTCCAACCTTCTAGGTTTGGTTCAAAATCAACCCATGGAATATAAGTAACACCTCCATTAACTGAATTAAAATCTTTGAAGGAAGTTGTAAGTGCCCAAAGAAAAGGTGCCACAACAAATACTGTCCAAATTGTTATGAAAAAATATTTTAAAAATGTATATAGTTTTCCCATATTTAATCTTTTAGTAATAATTTAGTTAATACTTTTGCAATAACAGTTAAGCTTATGATCATTATTATTAAATATGTGAATGACATTGAAGCTGCATAGCCCATTTGAAACTCTCTCAAACCTTTAATAAAAATATAAAAACTTGAAGTCTCAGTTGAGGTTCCTGGACCACCAGAGGTTAACACATAAACTGTATCCATTATTTTTGAAGCCTCAATCAATCTAATAATAATTGCACCGATAGATATAGGTGCCATTAATGGAAATGTTACATAGATAAATTTTCTGACTGGGCTAGCTCCATCAATTGCAGCTGCTAAAAATGGTTCCTTTGGAAGTGATAAAAGGCCTGCTAACAATAGTAAAAACATAAAAGGTGTCCACTGCCAAACCTCAACAATAATTACAGTAAATTTAGCTAAAGTAGGGTCTGTGAGCCATTTTGGTGAAAGACCAAAGTTACCCAGAATATCATTTACAGGACCTAGAGATTCATGAAAAAAAGTTCTCCAAATAACAGTCATGATAACTGGTGTGGTCATCATAGGTATTAAAAATAATACTCTAAAAAACCTTTGAAACTTAATTTCCTTCCAGACCATGTGTGCTAATGCAAAACCAATTACATATTGAAGAACAACAGTTGTTACTGACAAAAAACTTAATCTAAAAAATGATTCCCAGAACCTTGGGTCATCTGTAAATAATCTTATATAGTTTTCAAGGCCTATAAAATTTAAACCATTATAACTATTCCACCCTGATAAACTTAAACGAACTACAAATATTATCGGGAAAATTAAGATACCTATAAGAACAAATAAACCAGGAAATAGAAAAATGTATTTATGTTTAAAGTTCATGACTTTGAATATTGATTATATTGCATGTATATGGCCACCTAATTAAAGGTGGCCATATAAGATTATTTTTATAACTTATTGTCTTCCATTTTGACACCAACAGCATAATCCTCTTGTACTGCTGATTTACCAACTCTTTTGACAATTGCTTCCCACTCTTTAGCAACTTCATCCAAAGCTTCTTGAGGAGATAGCTGACCAGCTAAAGCCTTAGAAGTTCCAGTTGCAACTGCACTAGTGAACTCAAATACACCACGAACTCTTAAAGGGAAAACTCTATTCTTACTTTTTTCCATGTCTTTAAGTGTTTTAGTGTAAGATTCTGCAATCTCTTTATCCCAACCCATTGTATCTATGTAAAGATTTGGATCGAAATCAGAGTTTTTAAATGGATTAACACCAAAGTTACCAATAGCTAAGTCAGCTTGGTGGTTTGCTCCATTAGAAAAGAAACAAAGATAATCAAACGCCATCTCTTGAACTTTACTTTTCTTAGCAACACCTACTGCCCAACCCCATACAATGTACGGTGCTTGGTTGTATTGGTTCTCCCATTTGCCAGTAACTCTGTTCCAAACTTTGTCTGCGCCTGGAAGAGGAGCTGTACCTACTTTATTTTTAATAGGACTATCATCTTGCATTGCTGCAATAAAAGCATCATCCCATGAAAAACTAAATAGAGTTTGTCCACCACCAAATGATCCAATTTCATCACCTAGTCCAAAGTTAATTCCTCCTGGAGGAACATACTTAGTAGCTTCTACCCAGTCAGTTAAAGCTTCAACAAACCCTGGATTGTTAACATTTGGTTTCATAGTTTCTAAATCAAAAAAGAAACCACCTGGAGTTCTAGGATTTTTAGCATACGCTACTGATCTACTGAAAAAAGCTGCGAACATTAAGTCGTCTTTTTTCATAACTTCAGCTGAACCGTATTCTTTTTCTCCATCTCCATCCCAATCCCAACCATTAAAGTATTTGGCCATTTCGCCATATTCTTTCCAAGTTGTAGGAACTTTTAACTCTTTACCAGTGTCTGCTTTGTATTTTTTTTGCATTTCAGGATTATCTATTACGTCTTTTCTGTATTTTAGATAATGTCTGTCTCCATCAACTGGATATTGGTACATAGTTCCATCCCAAGAAGAAACACCCACATGAGATTTTGTAACGTCTTTCATCTCTTTTGTGTTCATGTATTTTTTTGGAACTGGTGCTAAATACTGTCTCCAGTCATTTATAAAGTTAGAAAAACCAAATACGATATCGTATGGGGCTTGACCAGCTTTAAAAGGAACCATAGCTTTTGCATACAAATCACCTGCAGGTGTATGTGTTACATCAACTGTTGCGCCGGTTAGTTTTGCAAACTGTTCAGCATGAAGAGCTGTAGGCTGTCCAATTACTGGAACTGCGTGCGTATTTATTTTAAGAGTTTTTCCTTTATAATTTTTCTTAGAAATTTCTTCGTAAGAACAATCACCTGGAATATCTCCTGTCGCTTTGATATGTGGAAATTGATCACTCCACTTATCTGCATAAGCTGGACTAAATATCAGAATTCCTGATATCATAGCACTTAGGCAAGTTTTTATTATTTTCATTACTCTCTCCTTTTTTTATTATTATGGAACTAAAACAGCTCTTCCCTTAACTTTACCCTCGTTAAGATCATGAAGTGCTTTATTAGCATCGCCTAATTTATATTCTTGCATAGAAAGCGTAACTAACCCTTTGTTAGCTAACTCCATCAGCTCATATAACTCAGACCACGTTCCCACTAAATTTCCAACAATTGTTTTTTCTGAAATAATTACATCAACAGCTAGAACTCTGATTTCTTCACCATAGCCAACGATATAATAGTATCCACTTCCTGCTGTCATTTTGATACCCATTGCAGTGGATCCTTTTTCACCAACAAAATCGATTACAGCTTCACCACCTTTACCTTTGGTAAGTTCTAAAACTCTTTCAACTTCATTGCCATCAATCAAAACTCCTTCATCACCACCAAGTGACATCGCATGTTTTAATGCTTCAGCAGATTTTTCAACAATAATAATATTTGCAGCACACATTGCTTTCAAACATTGAATTGCTATATGACCCAGTCCACCAGCTCCAATAATTACGCAAGTCTGACCTGGTAATAAATGTCTAGTAGCTTTTTTAACAACTCTATAAGCGGTAAGTCCTGCATCAGAAAATGGTGCAACATCTTTTGGCGCTAATATTGTTGGTAGTTTAATTAAGTTACGAACACTAGTTTTAAGCAGTTCAGCATATCCACCTTCTTTAATGTTTAGTCCTGGAAAGGCACCTTCTTCGGCATGCTGATCTAAGCCTCTACGACAGCTTAAACAAGTCCCATCTGTTCCAGAAATGATTGGGTGCAAAATTACTGGATCACCCTTTTTAAATCCAACGACATCCTTGCCCACTTCTTCAACCCAACCCGCATTTTCATGACCCATAACCATGGGTAATAAATCTCCTTTAGGATCTTGAATATGTTCCCATACACCTTCGATAATGTGTAAATCAGTTCTACAAACTCCTGCAGCACCAATTTTAACAATAACATCTGACGATTTTTCTAATTTTGGATCTGGCATTTCTTGCTCAGTCACCCAAACTTTTTCATCCATTTTTGGATTATATTTATGTAGAACTTGTGCTTTCATAATTACTCTCTATTTTTTTTGTTTGTTAATTTTTTTAATAACAAACCCTATCCAATATTGAGGTCAACTAAGAGTCAACTGCACAAAAAAGTGTTCAAAAAGTTAACAAAATACAACTTCTGGTTGGTTGTTCATTTTTAATTATGTCCTAAAATAAGAAATGCCAAATTTAACATCTGTTGAAAAAGAATTCTCTAACCTCACTAAGAAAAGAGGTTTTTTATCTTCTTTGATTGATAAAGATATAGCTGATAGCTGGAAGAGATGTATTTCAACAGGATTGGATCCGCTTAAAAAACCAAAGAGAACGATTCTTTCTTCTAAAGAGCTTGATGAGCTTAAAGAAAAAAATGAATATATTAGAAGACTGATAAACCCTGAGCTTGAACTTCTATATTCACAAATAGCTGGAACAAACTTTATGGTAGCATATTCTGACAGCACTGGCTCAGTTATGGATACTATTTACGATAAAACCTGTCTTAAAACTGATGTTGGAAAAATTGTAATACCAGGTTCAATTTGGAGAGAAGAAATTGGAGGTACTAATGGATTAGGACAAGTTGTAACTCTCAATAAAGACTCCATAGTTTCAGGTAAAGAGCATTTTTTTGAGTCACATGGAAAATTATCTTGCTTTGCAAGTCCAATACTAAATCATGAAGGTAAAACAATAGGTATAATAGATGCTTCTACTGATGTGCATTCAAGAGAGCAGCACACACTAGCGCTAGTTAAGCTTGCTACAAAAAGCATAGAAACAAAATTGTTTATAAATCAATTTAAAGATGAATTAATTTTATCTTTCCATCCACGCCAAGAATATCTTAGTACTAATAGTGTTGGTTTGCTTGCAATTAATGGTGATGGATTTGTTGTTGGTTCTAATTCAAACGCACGAATAATGCTACATGGACTAGCACCATTAAAGAATGAGAATTTTAATAATATTTTTACAACTTCATTTTCTTCAATAGCAAATGAACTTTTACAAAATAAAATCCTAAAAATTTCTGATCATTTAGGTTCGTCTGTCTTTATAATAAAAAGTCAAAATTTTAAGAAAAAAATATCCAAAGAAACAGGAATAAAAACTTATGCGTGCAATAACTGTAAAGGTTCTAAGTTTAAGGAAGAAAGATGTGTTTTAATTAAATCTGCATTTATAGAAACTGGAAATATTAGTGCAGCTTCTAGAAAACTTGGTGTATCAAGAACCACAATTTATAAACATCTAAAATAGAATTAATTTTTATAATTTCTTATTAAGAAAAATAGGTAGGAAAAAAAAGAAGTTAATAAAAAAAATATCATAGCAAATCTAAAGCCTGAAATTTCTGAATAGCCCAAGTTCATTGTGAGATCAATAATAACACCAATGATCCATTGAAGCGCAAATGCTCCAATAAAAAGAAGCAGATTAAATGATGTCAGTGCTTTTCCTGCATTTGAAAGTGAAAAAGCCATACCTACTGCTGGTTGGGTTAAGGATAAAAAAACAGAACTTACAGCAAAAAAAGCCCAGTGATATGCTCCTGCTTTAGGTCCAAGATAAATTATAAAAGCTAGAACAATTAAATTTAACGGTGCACCAAACTTCAATAATCTTATCGCATCTGAAACATTTTTTGAAATTTTAGGAACTAAATAGCCCCAAGATAGGAATGATATTAAGAGAGAAAAATAAATTAAGAAAAGACCATTTGCACTTTGTTCGGGTGTATATCCTGAAACTTTAATCATCCATGGTCCTGCCCAAAGTGTCTGAATAGCAAACAATCCACCATAATTAAAAAATCCCATTGGAACTAAGCTTTTAAAAAAACTATTGTTCCAAATTTCTTTTAAAGAACCATTATCATTTGAGTTACTTTGAATATTTGCTTTATTCCAATTCGGTATAAAAAAAATAATTAAGATAATACAAAATATGGTTAATAGAGCTAAAGTGATAAAAATCATTCTCCATCCAATTATCGGTAAAAAAAATTGTACAGGCAAACTAGAAGAGAGCATTCCAATTGCGCCCACCATTAACATCCATGAATTTGCTCTTTGTTGCGTTTCATCTTGATACCAAATTCTATATGCAGTAAGCGGCCCCATCAAACAAGCGCCTACGCCTATTCCAATTAAAATTCTTGATATTAAAAGAGTAATAAAATTTTCTGATAAAGAAAATGAAATCATACCCAATACAGCTATAAGTAAAAAATATGATACTATTTTTTTTGGTCCCTTATTATCTAATAAATAACCTAATGGAATTTGAACAGCAGCAAAACCTAAAAAATATCCACCTCCCAAAAGTCCTAAGTCACCAGCTGATAAATCAAACTCTGATATAAGATTAGGTGAAATAGTTGCAGTGATTGCTCTTAGTAAATTAGAGATATAATAACCAAGAGCAAATACTAAAAATATAGTTATCGCTTTTTGTTTTGGTAAAATAACTTTATTCATAATTAAAAATTATAAAGAAATTAATTTACTTTATTTTTGCAATTTCCTGTTTTGAAAAACTCATCAATATTGTCTATGGCTAGATTAGCCATAGCAATTCTTGTGTGCTTAGTGGCACTTCCAAGGTGAGGCAAAATAAAAACACTTTTAATCTTCAGATAGCCTGGATTTAAATTTGGTTCACCCTTATAAACATCAAGTCCTGCTGCATAAATTTTTCTTCTGTTTAATGCATCTATTAAAGCTTCATCTTCAACAATGTCTCCACGAGCTACATTTGTTATAACCGCACCTGTTGGAAAATATTCTAATGTTTCTTTATTAATTAAATTTTCTGTTTCTTTTGTTGCTGGACAACAAATTGACAATACATCTGAAACTCCAAAAAGACTTTTAATGCTATCATGATAAATGGCACCCTGTTCTTTTTCGTCACTTAGTTTTGATCTGTTGTGATAATGAATAATCATTCCTAAAGATTTTGCAATTTTTGCAATCTTTTGACCTATTCTCCCCATTCCTAAAATTCCAAGCCTCGTACCAGTTAACTG
>JADHRH010000018.1 GCA_016777545.1 Candidatus Pelagibacter sp. | reverse complement strand
AGTTGCTGACCAAATGATTTTTATGGATGAAGGAATGATTGTAGAAAAAGCATCTACTAAAGATTTTTTTGCAAATCCAAAAAGTGAACGAACAAAATTATTTTTAAGTCAGATTTTATAGCTCAATTTTTGTCGATTTATCAACAAGAATTTTGATAAATCAATTTTTTATATTCTTGACACTCATTCTTTATGCTACTTAAATTTATGTAAAATAATAAATTTTTTTATTGCGCTATTTAGTAAAAATCTGTTCAATATAAATTTATAAAATAAATTTTAAGAGGGGTCTTAATGGAAGATAATTTTAACAAACATCTGGGTAATAAATTAAAGCTTAGAAGGTTAGCTCTAGGTTTGACACAAACCAAGGTTGCAAAAGCAATCAACGTTACATTTCAACAAATTCAAAAATATGAAAAAGGAACTAATGGAGTTAGCTCTATAAGGTTACTTCAATTAGCAAATTATCTAAAAGTTCCTGTTAATTATTTTTTTGAAGATTTTTCAGAATATTTGATCAATCTTGAAAGATCTAATGAAAACCATATGACTGTAAATTATAATTTTTTAGTTAAGCTTTATTCAGAATTAAATAATGACCAAAAATTAAAGTTTAGTAAATCTTTACAGGCTTCTAACGCAGGTATTTCCAAAGTTGGATAAATAAATAATACAAGACCCTAAAACAGATCTATAAATAAAATTTTTATTGAATTGGCTCCTCGGGCAGGACTCGAACCTGCGACCAATTGATTAACAGTCAACTGCTCTACCAACTGAGCTACCGAGGAATATTAAAAACTCAACTTACTTTTTTTTCAAAGTAAAACAAGATTTTTTTTGGAGGCAACGCCCAGAATCGAACTGGGATACAAGGATTTGCAATCCTCTGCGTAACCATTCCGCCACGTTGCCATCGTATCTATATTTTAAGCAAAACAGAACCTTTTATATATTAAATATATAAAATTAGTCTACCAAATAAGCCTTCAAAAATGATTATTGTTAATTCATATTATTAAATTATAAACTTATAATCATCTATGAGTAACGATAAATACATACATACTGACGTTGAAGACAAAATTTATTCTTATTGGGAAAAAAATAATTTATTTAAACCAGTAAAACATAAAAAACAATTCTCTGTTGTTATACCTCCACCAAATGTAACAGGCAGCCTTCACATGGGTCATGCTTTGAATAATTCTATTCAAGATCTTTTAGTTAGATATCACCGTATGAATAATTATGAAACTTTATGGCAGCCAGGAACAGATCATGCTGGTATTGCCACTCAAGCTTTAGTTGAGAGAAAACTAACAGCTGAAAAGATTGATAAAAATGAAATTGGTAGAGAAAAATTTATTGAAAAAGTTTGGGAATGGAAAGAACAATATGGTGACATTATTATTAATCAATTAAAAAAACTTGGATGTTCTTGTGATTGGTCACGTAATGCCTTCAC
Organism: Candidatus Pelagibacter sp.; assembly: GCA_016777545.1. Classification (GTDB taxonomy): domain Bacteria; phylum Pseudomonadota; class Alphaproteobacteria; order Pelagibacterales; family Pelagibacteraceae; genus Pelagibacter. The sequence goes on along the minus strand of JADHRH010000018.1, from coordinate 9,938 downwards.
AATGGATGAAAATCTATCTAAATCGGTAATTAAGGTTTTTGTGGATCTTTATAATAAAGATTTAATTTACAAAGATAAGAAACTAGTGAACTGGGACACTGTTTTAAAAACTGCAATTTCTGATCTTGAAGTTGATCAAAGAGAGGTTAATTCTAAAATTTATTACATTAGATACCCAATAGACGGGACTGATGAGTTTATAACAATAGCAACTACTAGACCTGAGACAATGTTGGGAGATACTGCGATTGCTGTAAATCCAAAAGATGAAAGATTTAAAGATTTTATTGGCAAAGTAGTAACGATACCAATTGTTGGCAGAAAGATTAAGATTATAGAAGATGATTATGCAGATCCTGAACAGGGAACAGGAGCATTAAAGATTACTCCAGCTCATGATTTTAATGACTATGACGTTGGACAAAGAAACAATCTTGAGATTATTAATATTTTTACAGAAGCTGGTAAAATTAATGAAAATGCACCCAAAGAATATATTGGATTAGATAGATTTGAGGCAAGAAAGAGAATTTTAAAAGAACTTAAAGAAAAAGAATTTTTTGTAAAAGAAGAAAATATTAAGAATAAAGTTCCATATGGCGATAGATCAAATTCAATAATAGAACCATTTTTAACCGAACAATGGTTTGTAGATGCAGAAAAATTATCTGTTAAAGCTAAAGAAGTTGTTAGCTCAAAAAAGACAAATTTCTTTCCTGAAAATTGGTCAAAGACTTATTTTCAATGGATGAACAATATTGAGCCATGGTGTATCTCAAGACAACTTTGGTGGGGTCACCAAATACCAGCTTGGTACAGTCCAGATAAAAAAATCTTTGTAGCTTACAATGAAGAAGAAGCAAAAAAATTAGCTTATAATCATTATGGTAAAGATGTTGAGTTAATAAGAGATGCAGATGTTTTGGATACTTGGTTTTCATCTGGTCTTTGGCCATTTGCAACTTTAGGCTGGCCTGAGGATAAAAATTATGTTGAAAAATTTTACCCAACATCTGTTCTAGTTACAGGTTTTGATATTATCTTTTTTTGGGTTGCAAGAATGATTATGTTTGGCACAGAATTTTTAAATAAAGAACCTTTTAAAGATATTTATGTTCATGCATTAGTAAGAGATGAGAAGGGACAAAAAATGTCAAAATCAAAAGGAAATGTAATTGATCCTTTAGATTTAATTGAAAAATATAGTGCTGATGCATTAAGATTTACTCTACTTTCAATGGCATCTCCAGGCACAGATGTAAAACTTTCTGAAGATAGGGTTAAAGGATATAGAAATTTCCTTAATAAACTTTGGAATGCTAATAATTTTTTAATAACAAATAAATGTGATTTTACCAATATCGATAAAATTCCAAATTTATCAGTTAATATTAACAAATGGATTTATGCAGAACTTATTGAAGCAAAGTCAAAAATTGAGAAAAATTTAAAAGACTACAGATTTGATGAGGCAGCAAAAAATGCTTATCAATTTGCTTGGCACTCTTATTGTGACTGGTATTTAGAATTATCAAAGACTATACTTTTTTCAGAAAATGAAGGGGCAAAATCTGAAGTTAAAAAAGTTTCAAGCTATGTATTCAAGCAAATTTTGATTTTATTGCATCCCTTTATTCCTTTTGTTACTGAAGAAATTTGGCTTAAAAATAAGTTTGATAATTCTAGTAAAAATTTTTTAATGCATGCTAATTGGCCAACTGGAAAGATCAATAAAGACAATAATACTGAACAAGTTGAGAATATTATAAACATCATATCTGAAATTAGATCATTTAAAAATGAGCTAAATGTAAGCCCTGGTTCATTTATAGATATGTCCATAAATAATATTAATGACGATCAAAAAGATTTTATTAATAATAATGAAATTATCCTTAAAAAATTAGGAAGAATAAATAATATTCTTAGTGATGATTTGGATAAACCAGCTGCAACTATGGTCGTTTCAGGCGATTTATTTAAAATTTATTTTGACAAAGATGTTGATTTAAAACTTATAAAAGAAAATTTAACTAGCAAACAAAATAGAATTCAAGACGAAATGAACAAGATATCTCAAAGATTAGAAAATAAAAGTTTTGTAGATAGAGCGCCAAAAGAGATTGTTGAACAGGAAAAAACTAATTATAATAATTTAAAGAATGATATTGATAAAATATCAGTAACAATTAAGGGTATATAATGGCAAAATTTAACAAAAAGAAACTTCCAAGTAGACATACATCTTTAGGTGCAGATAGGGCCCCTCATAGATCATTTTATTATGCAATGGGTGAAACTGAAAAAGATGTAGCAAAACCATTTGTAGGAGTTGTCTCTACATGGAATGAAGCGGCGCCTTGTAATATTGCCCTAATGAGACAAGCTCAATCTGTTAAAAAAGGTGTTAGAGCTAATGGTGGTACACCTAGAGAATTTTGTACAATTACTGTTACAGATGGAATTGCAATGGGTCATGAAGGAATGAAATCTTCTTTAATTTCAAGAGAGGTAATAGCAGATTCTGCCGAACTTACTGTAAGAGGCCATTGTTATGATGCATTAGTTGGTATCGCTGGATGTGATAAATCTTTACCAGCATTGATGATGTCAATGGTTAGATTAAATGTACCAAGTGTGTTTATATATGGAGGCTCAATTCTTCCAGGAAGATACAAAGGAAAAGATGTAACAGTTGTTGATGTATTTGAGGCTGTTGGAAAACATTCATCTGGTCAAATGTCATCAGCAGAACTTAGAAAATTAGAATTAGTTGCATGTCCAAGTGCTGGAGCATGTGGAGGGCAATTTACTGCAAATACTATGGCATGTGTATCTGAAGCTATAGGACTTGCTTTACCATATTCTGCAGGAACTCCTGCTCCATATGAGGAAAGAGATAAGTATGCCAAAGCTAGTGGTAAAACTGTTATGAATCTTTTAAAGAAAAAAATTAAACCTAGAGATATTGTAACAAAAAAAGCTTTAGAAAATGCTGCAACCATAGTTGCTGCAACTGGTGGATCTACTAATGCTGCATTACATTTACCAGCAATTGCTAATGAAGCTGGAATTAAATTTGATTTAATGGATGTTGCTAAAATATTTAAAAAAACTCCTTACCTTGCTGATTTAAAACCAGGAGGAAGATATGTTGCAAAAGATATGTGGTTAGCAGGTGGTGTTCCTATGTTGTTAAAGACACTGCATGATGGAGGTTTTATTCATGGTGATTGTTTGACGGTTACTGGAAAAACTATGAAGGAAAATTTAAAAAATATTAAATTTAATCCTAAGCAAAAAGTTTTAAGAAAATATGACAATCCATTATCTCCAGATGGTGGTGTAGTTGGTTTAAAAGGAAATTTAGCACCAGATGGTGGTATTGTTAAAATTGCAGGACTTAAAAAATTACAATTTACTGGTAAAGCTAGATGTTTTGATAATGAAGAAGATGCAATGTCAGCTGTTCAAAACAGAAAGTACAAAGAAGGGGATGTTATCATCATTCGTTATGAGGGTCCTGTTGGAGGCCCAGGTATGAGAGAGATGCTATCAACTACTGGTGCAATTTACGGTCAAGGCATGGGTGAGAAAGTTGCCCTTATAACTGACGGAAGGTTCTCAGGAGCTACGAGAGGGTTTTGTGTTGGTCATGTAGGCCCTGAGGCGGCTCTAGGAGGCCCTTTAGCACTACTACGTAATGGAGACATAATTGATATTGATGCTAAAAAAGGGTCAATTAATGTCAGACTATCTAAAAAAGAATTAGCTTCAAGAAAAAGAAAATGGAAACCAAGAAAATCAGATTTTGGTTCTGGCACACTGTGGAAATATGCGCAAACAGTAGGACCAGCTTATTTAGGTGCTCCAACTCATCCTGGTAAGAAAAAAGAAGTTAAGGATTATTCAGAAATTTAATGAAAATTCGTCCAGTCATTTTATGTGGTGGTGCTGGAACTCGACTTTGGCCTAATTCAAAAAATCATCAAGCAAAACAATTCATTGATTTTGGTAATTGGACTTTATTAGGCAAAACTTTAGAAAGAACAAAAGCGTCCATTTATGACTCACCAATTATAAGCACTAATAAAAAATATTTAAAACAAGTTAAACAACATCTTAAAAAAAATAAGATTAAGAAATTTAAAATTGTATTAGAACCAGCAAAAAGAAATACAGCTCCAGCTATTTTAAGCACAGCTCTAATTAAAGATATTCCTGATGATCAACCGTTAATGTTTTTTACAGCCGATCATTTGATTGAAAAGATGAGTATTTTTAATAAAGCAATTAATAGAAATAAATCAAATTTAACTGATCAAAATATTTTTATATTTGGAATAAAACCAACATCTCCATCAAGTGAATATGGATATTTTGTAACTAAAAAAATTAAAGGAAATGTTAATAAAGTAATTAAATTTATTGAAAAACCAAAAGAAGCTAAAGCTAAACAGGTTATAAAACAAAAAGGTTATTGGAATTCAGGAATGTTTTTCCTTAGAAAAGATTCAATAATAAATAACTTTAAAAAACACCAGCCAATTATTTATAAAAATTGTGTTAACTCTATTAAAAAAGCAAAACTTAAAAATAATACTTATTATTTAAATAAAGCGTCATTTATTAAAGCAACTGCTAAATCTTTTGATTATGCAATCTTAGAAAAAACAAAAAAAATTAATGGTATTAAATTAGATATACCTTGGTCTGATCTTGGAAGTTGGAAAGAGATTTTAAAAATGTATGACAAAAACAAAAATAAATATGCTAAGAAAAAAAATGTTTATTACCGACCCTGGGGTAGGTATACTAATTTGTTTGAAGGAAAAGAATTCTTAATTAAAGAATTATTTGTTAAACCTAAAGGTATTTTAAGCCTTCAAAAACATCATCATAGATCCGAACATTGGTTAGTTACACAAGGAAATCCAAAAATAACTTTAAATAAAAATAAGTTTATAAAAAAGCCTAATGAACATGTATTTATTCCATTACAGGCTATTCATAGAATTCAAAACCCTGGAAAGAAACCAGTCAAAATTATGGAAGCACAAATAGGATCAATTCTTAAAGAAACAGATATTGTTAGATATCAAGATATATACGGCCGTATTAAATAATACTTTCAGCTATTATGCTTCTAGCTGTGTTACCTGTGCAAACGAATAAGATATTTTTCATTAGAAAATAATTTTGTAAATTCCAATTAAAAATAATGGTATCTGTAAACCAAAATTAGTTAAAATAGCTTTATCTTTTGATATAAAACCAGCTATTGTCCAACCAATAACTCCAAGACCATGGAAGTAAATGTTAATAGGGTAGATATTTAAATTAGTTAATAATATTCCAGTTAATACTAAAGCAGTACTGATCCATTTAAGGTATTTTTTAATAAACATAGTCTCCTCTATAAGTAAGTTTTGTTGCGAATTTATTACAATTATAGAGGAAACTAAAATATTAAATTAAAAAATTATTATGAATTTGTTAAAATTCACTACTAAATTTTATACCAGCCCCAATACGTTCAGTTGTTTTATTGTCCTTATCTTGACTTTTATATCCAAAGTCTAATCCAACACCTGATCCTAAATAATAGCCAACAGATGATTGAAATATATTTCCATTAAAACTTTCATCTGCTTCATCAGCATCATTATCTGTATAGGTATAAGTAGTTCCAAAGTTCCATTTTTGATATTCAAGACCTAATCCACCAGTGGTATGACTACGGTCATGTGCATCTTCACCTGCTAGATTATCAATCTGCATTCTTTCAAAGATAAATTTACTACTTAAATCTTTTGATATTTTATTTTTGTAAATTAAAGAAGCAGAATAACGAGTATTATCTGTTGCGTCTGAAACACCTGCTGCCTGATCAGCATAGCCTATTCTATAAATAAGTTCTTTGCTAAAAGAATTATCTTTAAATGAAAAAGGGTATGACCCACTTAACGAAGCTGAATAAGATGATAAATCTTCTGTATTAGATACACCACTATCTTGCTTACTATTATGGCCACGCTCAAAAAATATTGAATCACTCAAACCACTAGTATCAGCTGCAAAAGAGGTAATATTTAGTTCATGTGTACCAAAACTTCCTGCATTTTTTCTAATTATACCACCCAAACCAACTCGTTCTTTAATTCCATATTCTTCGATCGCTTGGTATCCATACATGCCTGGAAAATTATGATAATCTAATCCAACAACTGGGTTAAATTTTCCTAAATAACCAGAAAATTTTTTCGTGTCATAATTTAAGGTAAGTTCTTCAAAAATTAACATATGATCGTTGATACCATGGTCATCTCCATCTGGTGTAAGAGCACCACCATGAGCGTGACTATTACCATCTGGTCCACCTTCTAATTTTATATTTGAGTTAATAGAAAAATTTTCCGAAAATCTATTACCAATCTCAGCATGTGTATGTGAATATATTTCGTTATATTTTCCATCATTAGCGACTTTTGTCATTGAGTCAGCAAATATTGCTACATCTAAATGTCCATAAAACCCTTCTTTATCATGATTGTCATGATCATGATCTTTATGGTTATCTTCACTATAAGCATTTGTAGTTAAGACAATTATGATTGTGAGTACCTTTATTAATGTTTTCATTTTAAATACCTTTAATTATTAATGTTATATTATAACATTACATAAAGTAAAAAAATAATCTGTCAACATTATTTTGTCTTTAGTGGTAAAATAATTATAAAATAAAAAAAAATCTAATTATTATTAAACATAAATATTTAGTTAGTATAAAAATTTAACAACCTTTAAAAGAAGCTGACATATTTCTTATTAGATCGAAATATAAATTCTTTCCTGGATTTAAAGTGGCCCCAAGTGGATCAACTACACCAGTTTTTATATTCATATCTTTAGCAACTACTTTTATTATATCAGGATTAAATTGAGGTTCTGAGAAAATACATTTTACTTTATCATGTACAATTATTTCTCTAATTTCTGATAATTGTGCTGCACCAGGCATTATGTCAGTATTAACTGTAAAGGCCCCCAATATTTTTACATTAAATCTTTTTTCAAAATATTGATATGCATCATGGAAAACAATAGATGATGTACTTTCATTTAATTCAGTCATCACATCCATAGTAAGTTTATCTATATCATTAAGTGCTTTATCTAAGTTACTTTTGTAAGTAGATGCATTTTTTGAATCATTTTCGATTAAATGCTCAGTCATTTCTTTTAAAATTACTTTTGCATTAATAGGATCTAACCAAATGTGGGGATCATATTCACCATGTCCATGTCCTTCATGCTCATCATGGTCGTCATGTCCATCCTCTTTTTTAGCATGATCGTCATGACTATCTTCTTTATTAGCATGGTCTTCATGATCATCTTCTTTTTTAGCGTGATCGTCATGATCATGTTCATCAAAAATATTTCTTTCTCTAAATTTCAATACATTCAAACCTTTAATTTCAATTAATTCAATTTTTTCAGCCTTTTTTGCAATTGAATTTAATGGTTTTTCTAAAAAACTTTCTAAATCTTCACCTATCCAAAATATAAGATCTGCATTTTGTAACATTTTTGCATGAGACGGTTTCATAGAAAACCCATGTGGTGAGTTAAAACCATCCACAATTAAATCTGGTTTTCCAACTCCATCCATAAGATAACTCGCTAATGAATGAATAGGTTTAATTGATGTAACTACTTTTATTTCAGCATTAGCTGGTGTAAAAATCGTTAATAATGATAAAGTTGGTAGAATAAATAATATTTTTTTTAGTTTGTTCATAATTTAAATATTTAATTAATTGTTATAATATAACATTGTGTAATAATATAACATTTAAAAAAGTCAAGAGCTATATGAATTTAGATAAGAATATATTAGTTAAACTAAATAATGCAGGTTTTCGCCAAAATAATAAATGGCTAGTAGAGGGTGTGTCTCTGCAGGTTGAGAAGGGCAAGATTGTAACTCTCATTGGTCCAAATGGTTCGGGCAAAAGTACAACTGCTAAAATTGCCTTAGGTATTTACAAAAATATTGAAGGTAGTGTTGAAAAATATACTAATAAAATTGGATATGTTCCTCAAAAGATTTCAATAGATTGGACGTTGCCACTAAGAGTTAACGACTTTATGGTATTGACTGAAAATATTAAGGATGATCAGATTAATGAAGCTTTATCATTAACGGGAGTGATGCATCTTAAAAATAAAAATTTAGGTAATTTATCTGGTGGTGAGTTTCAAAGAGTTTTACTTGCTAGAGCTATTTCAAAAAAACCAGAATTGTTAGTACTTGATGAACCAGTTCAAGGTGTTGATTTTACTGGAGAAATAGCTTTGTATGAGTTAATTAAAAAGATCTCAGATACTTTGAATTGTGGAATTTTGTTAATATCACACGATTTACACACAGTAATGACTGCAACAGATCATGTTGTTTGTTTAAATGGCCATGTTTGTTGTTCAGGTTCACCAATTGATGTTGCAAAAAATAATGAATATAAAACATTATTTGGAGAACAAGCTTCTCAGATACTCTCTATTTATGAACATAAACATGATCACGAACATTCTGATGAAGGGAGTATAAAAAAAAACTAGATGTTTGATGATTTTTTTATAAGAGCATTAATTGCTGGTATTGGAATTGCTTTAGTAGCAGGACCACTAGGATGTTTTGTTATTTGGAGAAGATTATCTTATTTTGGTGATACACTTTCTCATTCAGCATTACTTGGTGTTACAATTGCTTATACGTTTGATTTAAATATTGCTCTTTCAGTATTTGTAATTTCTTCCGTCATAGCTTTATTATTAATACAATTACAAAAAAAAACTAATTTACCTGGTGATGCTTTGCTTGGTCTTTTAGCTCACTCTTCTTTAGCAGTTGGATTAGTCGTAATTGGTTTTTTAACATTCATAAGATTTGACATTATGGGTCTATTATTCGGTGACATATTAGCTGTTACAACTAATGATATATTTGTTGTGTGGACTGGTGGTGCTGTAATTTTAATTATACTTAAATTAATTTGGAAACCTTTATTTGCATCAACTGTAAATTATGAATTAGCTGAGGCTGAAGGTTTGAATCCAGATAGATCAAAGGCTATATTCACGATTTTAATGGCTGCTGTTATTGCCATATCAATTAAAATGGTAGGTTTGCTTTTAATTACTGGAATGTTGATTATACCCGCTGCAATGGCTAGAAATATTTCAGACAGTCCACAAAAAATGGTATTTTATTCAATTATAGGGGGTTTATTGTCTATAGTTTTAGGATTATTCTCTTCATTAGAATTCAATACATCTTCAGGACCTTCAATAATAGTTGCTTCTTTAATTTTATTTATATTATCTTTGTTAAAAATAAAACAATCGATTAAATTAAAAAACTAATAGCTAATTAAAAATTTAGATATGCAAAAACAAGAAAGTTTATCAAAAAACCAACAAATTATATTTGATTTTATTGAAAAAGCTAAAGAACCACTTAAAGCTTATTCAATATTATTTAATGTTCAAAAAAAAGGAATAAAAGCTCCCTTACAAGTTTATAGGGCTTTAGATAAATTAGTTGAAATAGGTAAAATTCATAAAATTGAAAGTCGAAATGCTTTTATAGCTTGTAAAAATTCAAATTGTGAAGTTTCTAATGCTACAATCTTTTCAATTTGCAATAAATGTGAAAATGTTTCTGAAATTAATAATCTTAAACTTTCAAAATATTTAACTAATTTTGAAGACGATACTGGAATGCAATATAATAAATATAATTTAGAGTTTTTTGGTTTATGCAAAAAATGTAAAGCAAAATAAATGAGTACAGTATCCTTAACATTAAATGAAATTTTAGAATTAGCTAAAAAAACATTACTAGCTAATGGTTGTGATGAAGAGAATGC
>JADHRH010000017.1 GCA_016777545.1 Candidatus Pelagibacter sp. | reverse complement strand
ATAGAAGCTTATACAGAACTTATATTTGCTGAAGAAAAATTAAAGATTAATCAAGATAATGTTAATTTATTAGAGAGACAAGTTGAAACCGACCAGGCTAGATTAGAAAGAGGACAAATTACTTTATCTGATCTCTCTCAATCTGAGTCATCACTTGCAGGAGCGCAAGCTAAATTTTTACAAGCTCAAAATGAAACAGTAACTGCCAAATTAAACTATGAAAAAATAATAGGACCAATTGCTGATACAAATTCTTTAGACAAAGAATCTGATTTAAATTTTGCATTACCAGTAAGCTTAAATGAAGCAATTGAAATTTCTAAAAAAGAAAACCCGAATTTAATTATTTCAAGATTAGAATATGAACAATCAGAAAAAGATATAATTATTGCCAGATCAGATCTATCACCCTCTGCATCCTTATCTTTTAATAGTTCAAAATCAGACGATGTAAGTTCAACGATAGGTGAACGTGATAAAGAAATTTTAAAAGCAACTATTTCATGGCCAATTTTTAGTGGAGGAAAAAATTATGCTTCATTAAATAAAAGTAAAAATCTTAAAAATAGAAAAAAATTATTATTAGATAATGCTCTAAAATCTAATGATACAAATGTTGCAAGTGCATGGTCAAATTTTCAAGTTTCTAAAAGCCTATTAAATTCTGTTACATCTCAAGTTAAAGCAGCTGAGATTGCAAACGAAGGAATAACAGTTGAATATGAGTCAGGACTTGGAAGATCAACTTTGGATGTGATCCAATCCAATTCAATTTTATTAAATGCCAAAATAAGCTTGGCAGATTCAGAAAGAAATTATCTACTGTCTCAATTTAAATTGTTACAGTCAGTAGGCTACTTAAATAGCAAGTATCTAAAACTCCAGTAATTACCTAATTTTTTCACTAAAAAAATAACTATTGAAAATAAGAACAAAATGTGTACATTTAAAACACGATTCGAATACTAATTATTTAATAAAAAAAGGCATAAAATGACTAAAAATAACCTAAAAGTAGTTAAATCTACAAAACAACAAGCAACAGACGCAAACGATAAAAATAAAGCTTTAGACGCAGCAATGAGCCAGATTATTGATAACTTTGGAAAAGGTTCAGTAATGAAGCTAGGTCAAAGAAGAGCAATGGACATAGAATCTGTATCAACTGGATCGTTGAGTTTAGATGTAGCTCTTGGTATTGGTGGCTTGCCTAAAGGAAGAATTGTAGAAATTTATGGACCAGAGTCTTCTGGTAAAACAACATTAGCATTACAGGTGGTTGCTGAAGCTCAAAAAGCAGGTGGTATATGTGCTTTTGTTGATGCTGAACATGCATTAGACCCAGTATATGCAAAAAACCTTGGTGTAAATACTGATGAATTATTAATTTCTCAACCAGATGCTGGTGAGCAAGCTTTAGAAATAGCTGATACTTTAGTTAAATCTGGATCAATATCTGTTATCGTAATTGACTCAGTGGCTGCATTAACACCTAGGGCTGAAATTGAAGGCGAGATGGGAGATCATCACGTAGGTCTTCAATCACGATTAATGAGTCAGGCTTTAAGAAAATTGACTAGCTCAATTTCAAATACAAACACAATGATGATTTTTATAAATCAAATAAGAATGAAAATTGGAGTTATGTTTGGTAGTCCAGAGACAACATCTGGTGGTAATGCACTTAAATTTTATTCATCAGTAAGAATGGATATTAGAAGAATAGGTGCAATTAAAAATGGAGATGAAATAATTGGAAATTCAACAAGAGTTAAAGTGGTGAAAAATAAAGTAGCACCACCATTTAAAGTTGTTGAATTTGATCTAATGTATGGAAAAGGAATTAGCAAAGTTGGTGAGTTGATTGACCTTGGTGCAAAAGCTGAGATTGTTGAAAAATCAGGTGCTTGGTATGCTTATAAAGGTGAAAAAATTGGCCAAGGAAGAGAAAATGCTAAAATTTACTTAGAGCAAAATCCTCAAGTTGCAGCAGAAATTGAAATGGCAATTAGAGAAAAAGCTGGTGTAATAGCAAAAAAAATTGAAGGTAATCCATTAGATCCTGAAAAAGCTGCGAAGGATCAAATAGAAGACCCAGTTACTGAGACAAAAGAAGAAGTAACTCCACCATCTAAAAAGAATTAGTTAAAGTCATCTTTAATTATTAAAAGGCGCTTAAATTAAGCGCCTTTTTTCCCTACTCATATCTAGACATCAAATAAAAAAGCTGTATTTTATAAATATGGCCGACAAAACACTAAATCAAATTAGAACAACTTTCTTAGATTATTTTCAAAAAAATGATCATGAGATAGTAGATTCTAGTAATTTAGTTCCAAATAACGATCCAACCTTAATGTTTGCAAACTCAGGTATGGTTCAATTTAAGAATGTATTTACTGGACTGGAAAAAAGAGATTATGTAAGAGCAACCACTTCACAAAAATGTGTAAGAGCTGGTGGAAAACATAATGATCTTGAAAATGTAGGTTACACACCAAGACACCATACTTTCTTTGAGATGCTGGGCAATTTCTCATTTGGAGATTACTTTAAAGAAGAAGCCATTAGTTATGCCTGGAATTTAATCACTAAAGAATTTGGAATTGATAAAGATCGTCTCTATGTAACTGTATATCATAGTGATGATGAAGCATTCAATTTTTGGAAGAAAATAGCAGGATTTAGTGATGATAGAATAATTAGAATTTCTACTACAGATAATTTTTGGTCAATGGGTGATTTAGGTCCCTGTGGCCCATGCTCTGAAATATTTTATGATCATGGAGACCATCTCGAGGGGGGATTACCAGGAAGCAAAAATGAAGATGGTAATCGTTTTATAGAAATATGGAATTTAGTATTTATGCAATATGAGCAAATTTCAAAAGATAAAAGAATTGAATTACCAAAGCCATCTGTAGATACTGGAATGGGCCTTGAGAGAATAGCTGCACTTTTACAGGGAACTCATGATAATTATGAAACAGATCATTTTAAAAAATTAATACAATCAGCATCTGATACTTTAAAAGTTAAGGTAACTGATGACAATCAATCAAGCTTTAGAGTAATAGCTGATCATTTACGTGCAAGTTCATTTTTATTAGCAGAGGGAGTTTTGCCTTCTAATGAAGGAAGAGGTTACGTCTTAAGAAGAATAATGAGACGTGGCATGAGGCACTCACATTTGTTGGGATCTAAGAAACCAATCTTTTATGATATTTTTAAAACACTATTAGAAGAGATGTCTAATAATTATCCAGAACTTGAAAGAGCACAATCATTAATTAAAGAAACTCTAAAAACAGAAGAAGAAAAATTTTTAGTTTTATTGGATAAAGGAATTAAAATTCTAAATGAAGAAATATCTAAGATTGATAGTATTTTGCCAGGAGATGTAGCATTTAAGCTGTATGAGACTTATGGATTTCCAATTGATTTAACAGAAGATATTTTAAAATATAAATCTTTAAAATTTGATAAAAAAAGATTTGATGAATTAATGCGAGAGAGCATAGAACTTGCAAGAAAAAATTGGAAGGGCTCAGGCGATAGTACTGTTGAAAAAATTTGGTATGGTATTAAAGAAAAAATTGGGACAACAGAATTTCTTGGTTACGAATATGACCAAGCTCAAGGTATAATCAAATGTATACTAAAAAATCATAAAGAAGTATCGGTGCTAAATAAAGGTGATGAAGGCATTATAGTTGTAAATCAAACACCATTCTATGCTGAGTCAGGAGGTCAAGTAGCTGATACGGGAGTGATTATTAAGGATGATTTCAAATTTGAAGTAACAGATGTTCAAAAAAAAATAGGAGATCTATTTGTTCACTATGGAAAAGTTTTGAGTGGATCAATTAAACTTGACCAAGATGTTGAAATGAAAATAGACACTAATAGAAGGAATGATACTAGAGCTTATCATTCAGCAACTCATTTACTGCATGAGTCATTGAGAAGAGTATTAGGTGATCATGTCACACAAAAAGGATCACTAGTTCAATCTGATCGATTAAGGTTTGATTTTAGCCACATGAAACCTATCTCAAAAGAAGAAATAGAAAAAATTGAGCATAATGTTAATGCTGTTATAGAAAAAAAGTCTAATGTTAAAACAAGAATAATGACCCCAAAAGAGGCGGTTGCTAATGGTGCCCTCGCTTTGTTTGGAGAAAAATATGGTGATGAGGTCAGAGTTTTATCAATGGGAGATGACGGGGAAAAGTATTTTTCAACTGAGTTATGTGGAGGCACCCATGTTAAAAATACCTCCGATATTGGAAGGTTTAAAATTATTAGTCAATCCGCAGTGGCATCAGGCATAAGAAGAATTGAGGCATTAAGGGACAAGCAGCTTGATGAATACCTTAAAAATAAAGAAAAATTATCAACAGAAACTAATCAAAAAAACAATGAGATTATAAAAGATTTATCAAAAAAAATTATCGAGCTAGGTGGTAAACCAAATATTAAAAACGAGGATACGTTATCTCTAATTAAAGACTTAAATAGACAATTAGAGCAACTTAAAGTCGGATCTATATTACAAGATAAGTCAAAAAATAAGATAACCAATTTAGTTGTAAATAAAATTAATGTTAGATTTCAAAATATTCAAGATCTACCCTTCAAAGATTTGCGTAAATTAATTGATCAAGGAAAAAAAGAAATTGGTGAAGGGCTGATTATAATTTATGCTGTAAATGATAACAAAGTTGGATTAGCAGTTGGTGTTACAAAAACTTTAGAGAACAAATTTAATGCAGTAGAAATTGTGCGTGCTGGTTCAGAGATTATTGGTGGAAAAGGTGGTGGTGGCAGAGCAGATTTTGCTCAAGCAGGTGGAACATTACCGAATAAAATTGAAGAGTCTTTTGAAAATATTAAAAATTTAATTAATTAAGCTTCTTTTTAAGTTGTCCATCTAATTCATCTAAAAACTGGTTAGTAGTTAAATAATTACTAGTTGGACTAATTAAGATCGCCAAGTCTTTAGTCATCGATCCATTTTCAACACAGTCTATACAAACTTTTTCCAAGGTAGTTGAAAATTTAATTAATTCTTCATTGCCATCTAATTTTCCTCTATGTGCTAAACCTCTAGTCCAAGCAAAAATTGAAGCTATAGGATTAGTAGAAGTTTCTTTACCCTGTTGATGCATTCTATAATGTCTTGTTACAGTACCATGAGCTGCTTCAGCCTCCATAGTTTTTCCATCAGGTGCAAGAAGCACACTGGTCATTAATCCTAACGACCCATATCCTTGAGCTACAGTATCTGACTGAACATCACCATCGTAGTTTTTACAAGCCCAAATATATTTACCACTCCATTTCATTGCACATGCTACCATGTCATCAATTAATCTGTGTTCATAAGTAATATTTAGTTTTTCAAATTCTGTCTTAAATTCTTTATCAAAAATATCTTGGAAAATGTCTTTAAATCTTCCGTCGTAAATTTTTAAAATAGTATTTTTTGTTGACAAATAGACTGGCCATTTTTTTATTATTCCATAATTAAAACAAGATCTGGCAAAGTCCTCAATAGATTT
Organism: Candidatus Pelagibacter sp.; assembly: GCA_016777545.1. GTDB lineage: Bacteria > Pseudomonadota > Alphaproteobacteria > Pelagibacterales > Pelagibacteraceae > Pelagibacter. Next base: position 5,996 of record JADHRH010000017.1, on the reverse strand, counting down.
ATCCAAATTGTACATTGATAAAGCTACCCCTGGTCCTGGAAAGTTAAATACTTCATGTTTTATTTCATCCTTTCCATCTTCTGATGTCCATTTGATTTCCATTTTACCTTTACCAGGCACCTTAAAATCAGTTGCTCTATATTGATCTCCAAAAGCATGTCTTCCAATAATTAAAGGATCAGTCCATGTTGGCACAAGTTTTGGAATATTTTGACAAATTATTGGTTCTCTAAAAACTGTTCCACCTAGTATATTTCTTATAGTTCCATTAGGTGATCTCCACATTTTTTTAAGTTTAAACTCTTCTACACGAGCCTCATCTGGAGTAATTGTTGCACATTTTATACCAACATTGTGCTCTTTAATTGCATTAGCTGAATCTATAGTTATTTGATCATTTGTATTGTCTCGACTTTTCATTCCTAAGTCGTAGTGCTTAATATCTAAATCTAAATAGGGTAAAATTAGTTTCTTTTTAATGAACTCCCAAATGACTCTAGTCATTTCGTCACCATCTAGTTCAACAACTGGATTTTTAACCTTTATTTTAGCCATAATTAAATAATAAATATTAGTAATTGTAATTTAGTGCTTTATATACATATTAATAAAATATTATCAAATAGAAGCTTATGTTAGACAAGGTTTTTCCAAAAATTCATTCTGAAGGGTACAAGTTTTTGGCAATAGCCATAATCGCAACTTTTTTTTTGTATTTGTTTAGTACTTTTTTAGGATTAATTGGATTGGTACTATCTATATGGGTTTACTATTTTTTTAGAGATCCTGAGAGAATTTCAATCAATGATGAAAATTACTTAACAAGCCCAGCAGATGGAGAGGTTTTAATGGTTCATGAGGTTGATGGACCAAAAGAATTAGGTTTGGAAGATAAAAAATTTACAAAGATTAGTATTTTTATGAACGTATTTGATTGCCACGTTAATAGAACACCATGTGATGGTAAAATTTCAGAAATACTTTATAAACCAGGAAAGTTTTTAAATGCATCACTTGATAAAGCAAGTGAAGATAATGAAAGAAATTATTATAAAATTACAAACTCTCGCGGAGAAGAAGTAATTGTCGTGCAGATTGCAGGCTTGATTGCAAGAAGAATTGTATGTGAGTCATCTAAAGATCAACAACTACAACAAGGTGATAGAATAGGAATGATCAGATTTGGAAGTAGAGCTGATGTCTATTTTGAAAATTATCAGCCTTTAGTTAAAGTTGGACAAAAGACAATCGCAGGTGAAACACTATTAGCTAAGAGGTAGCATATGGAACAACCCAAAAATAATTTTAAAATTGTATCTGATAAAAAAGCAAGGATGCTTCTTCCAAATACACTTACCCTAATCAATATTTGCATTGGTCTTAGCTCTATTAAATTTGCATTAGATGAAAAATTTGAATTATCTATTATAGCTATTATTTTTGCTGCAGTTTTTGATGCACTAGATGGTAGAGTTGCAAGATTAGTAAAAGGCACTTCGTTGGTTGGAAAGGAGTTAGATTCATTAGCTGATTTAATTAGTTTTGGTGTTGCTCCAGCTTTTATAATGTATTTTTGGTCTTTAAATAATTTTGGTAAATTTGGTTGGTTACTTACAATGATCTACGTGGTTTGTGTTGCCCTTAGACTTGCGCGGTTTAATGTAACTTCAAATACTGAACCTTCATGGAAAGATAATTATTTTGAGGGTGTTCCGTCTCCTGCTGGAGGAATTTTAATTCTTATGCCATTAATATTAAGTCTAAGTGATATAAATTTAATTAATATTAATTATGATATTCTTGTACCATTATTCTTTATTGTAAATTCATTTTTATTGATTAGTAAAATACCAACTTTTGCATTTAAAAAGATCTCAATACCTCGTCGAATGACAATTTTTGTATTATTTGGTGTTGTGTTATTTTTTGGTCTATTATTTATATATACATTTAAAGTCTTAGTCATTTGTGGCCTGATTTATATAACCTTACTTCCATTTGGATATTTCAGTTATAAAAAAACCTATAAACAAAAGATTTTAAGTGGTGAAAACCAAGAAGTCGAAGATCTTGAAGACATACTGTAAATGAAAAAAAACGTAATTGTATCTTTGGCTGACTCAAATTACTTTGAATTACTTAATGAATTAGTTGATTCTATTAAGAGTTTTGAAAAAAGCAAAGATACAGCAATTTGTATTTTAGATGCTGGTTTATCTGAAGAACAAAAAAATGAATTATCTAAAAAGGTTGATGAAATTAAATCAGCAGAATGGGATATTGATGTTCCAGCATTTAAAGTAAAAGGAAAAGAGTGGCTAAAGAGTCAAGTATCTCGAGCATTTCTACCAAAATATTTTCCCAGTTATGAAAAATTTCTATGGATAGATTGTGACGCGTGGGTAAATGATTGGAATTCTGTTGAATTATATTTTAAAGCTTGTGAAAATGGCAAATTAGGAATTACTCAAACATTAGGACCGGGATACAAAATAATGTCAAAAGTAAATTGGCTGTTTGGTAAAGTAGCAATAATTAAATCTCAAAATTTTAAACATGCAATAAAATCAAAAGTTGGAATTAATAAAGCTAGAAAATTAGCTTTTGCTCCTCATATAAATATAGGCGTTTTTTCATTAGAAAAAAATTCACCTGGTTGGGCTTCTTGGCAAAAAAATCTAGAACAAACATTAAAAAGTGGAAATATCTTTGGTTCAGAGGGTCTTGCTATCAATATGTCAGTTTATATAGATGATCTAGAAACTGAATTTTTACCATTAAATTGCAATTGGATTGCTAGTAATTTATTACCAAAATTTGATGAAATTAAAAATACATTCGTTGAACCTTACTTACCAAATTATAAAATAGGAATTATGCACTTAGCTGCTGGAATTTGGGACTCAGGTAAAGATATGAGGTTAGATAGAAAGGTTAAAATTAATATTAAGACTATCCAGCAAAAAATATTATCTAAAAGTCTTAGATTTGGTCATTAATTGAAAAAAAATAGAATCTCTAAAAACTGGATCAACAAACAAAAAAGAGATATTTATGTTAGACAGTCCCATGTGGATGGGTATCGAGCTAGATCTGCATATAAATTAATTGAAATAGATGAAAAATTTAAGATATTTAAAAATGGAATATCAGTAATAGACTTAGGCGCATCACCTGGTAGCTGGTCTCAGTATATAGCAAGGATGGTAAAAAGTGGAAGATTAGTTTCTATAGACTTAAAAAATATGGAAGCAATTGAAAACATAATTCAAATAAAAGGAGACTTTACTGATTTAGAATCTCAAGAAAAAATAAAAGGTTTATTCAAATCAAAAGTTGATGTTGTCGTGTCCGATATGGCTGTTAATACAACGGGCATAAAGGATATTGATGCAATTTATACAGGGGAACTTGCCATGGAAGCAATGAACTTTGCAAAAGAAATGCTAGTTAAAGAAGGGCGATTTGTTTCTAAAATTTTTTTAGGATCATCATTTAACGAAATAGTCGCACTTGGTAAAAAAATATTCAAAGAGGTGAAGGTATTTAAGCCAAAATCCAGTAGAAAAGAATCTAAGGAAAGCTTTATTATTTGTAAAACTCTAAGATAGTAACTTTATTTTTAAAAGGAATCGTATATAAATTATTATGGATCCTATTAAAGAAGCACTCACCTTTGACGATGTCACAATGGCTCCGAAGTACTCAGGGGTTTTACCTTCAGAAGTTGACACAAGCACAAAATTATCAGCTAATTTAACATTAAAAATACCTTTGTTATCATCAGCAATGGATACTGTTACAGAAAGTAAAATGGCAATAGCGATAGCTAAAGCAGGAGGCATTGGTGTAATTCACAGAAATTTAAATATAAAAAAACAAATTGAAGAAATTAGAAAAGTAAAAAAACAAGGATTATTAGTTGGAGCTGCTGTAGGAGCCGGTCCACTAGAACTTAAAAGGGCAGAGGCGATTTTAAAAGAACAAATTAATTTAATTGTAGTTGATACAGCACATGGTCACAGCAAAAAAGTAGCTGAAATTGTTAAAGCAATTAAGAAAATTAAAACTAAAAAGACAACCTTGTGTGCTGGAAATATTGCTACAGCGGACGCTGCAAAATTTTTAATAAAATTAGGTGTAGATATAGTTAAAGTTGGTATTGGACCTGGTTCAATTTGCACTACTAGATTGGTAGCTGGTATTGGTGTACCTCAATTGAGTGCAATCCTAGCAGTTAAACAAGGAATAAAAAATAATAAAACAAAAATAATTTCTGATGGTGGAATTAAATATTCTGGTGATATTGCAAAAGCATTGTCAGCAGGAGCAGATGCTGTAATGATTGGTTCATTATTTGCTGGAAGCACAGAGACACCAGGAAAACTAATAAAAAAAAATGGAAAATTATTTAAAAGTTTTAGAGGAATGGGTTCTGTGGGAGCAATGAATAAAGGTTCTGCTGATAGATATTTTCAAAAAAAACAAAAAGATACATCCAAATATGTACCAGAAGGTGTAGAGGGTTTTGTTAAATATAAAGGTGATGTTAAAAATATAATTTATAAATTAATTGGTGGATTAAAATCTTCTATGGGCTATTTGGGAGCAAAAAAAGTTTTATATCTAAAAACTAAACCTAATTTTGTAAAAATAACAAAAGCTGGATTTTATGAAAGCATGGTTCATAATGTTGATGAAGTAAAGAGTGACAGCAAATACTAATGATTAAATTTAACAAACTAGTCTTTATAATTTTTATATTTTTAAATATTTCGAATTCATCTTTTGCAGAAGATAATTTTTTTGAAGAGGGAAAAATTAAATATGATGAAAAAAGTTATGAAGAAGCTAAGTTTTTATTTCAAAGAGGAATAGTATTCAATCCTAAAGATGAAAAATCATATTTATATCTAGCAAAAATTTTTAATATTGAAGAAAATAAAAAAGAAGTAAAAAAGAATATAGATACAGTTTTGTTACTAGAACCTAAAAATGAAGAAGCAAATTATATGCTTATGGAAATAGAACTTAAAAGAAGCAATTATTTAAAAGTTAGAGAGTTAGCTCGAAGTTTCTCTAAAATTTGCATTGATTTATGTGGTAAAGAAAAAATTATTTTAGAGTCTTTAAAAGATTTGGAACCAAAAAATGAGTCTTAATAACAAGCTCACCAAAATTCTAATAATAGATTTTGGGTCTCAATTTACACAGCTTATCGCAAGAAGAGTAAGAGAATTTGGTGTTTTTTCAGAAATTATTAGTCATAAAAAAATAAAAATAAATCAAATTATTAATAATAACATTAGTGGAATAATTCTCTCAGGGGGTCCGCTTAATGTATATCAAAATGATAAATTTAAATTTGATAAAAAGATATTAAGCTTAAAAATACCAGTTTTAGGAATATGTTTTGGACATCAAATACTGTCCAAAGAACTAGGTGGACGTGTTAAAAAATCTAAACATAGAGAGTTTGGTCTAGCAACTATTAAAAAGGTTTCAAATAGTAAATTAACTAAAAATTTTTTTAATAAAGACAATAGTAACAATGTATGGATGAGCCATGCAGATCAAGTATCTAAGATGCCAAAAAATTTTAAAATTATTGCATCTTCAAAAAATTCAAAATTAGCAATAATTGAAAATACTAAAGATAATTATTATGGTGTACAGTTTCACCCTGAAGTAACCCATACTTTTAAGGGTAAAATCTTATTACGTAATTTTGTTTTTTATATATGTAAAATCAAAAAAAACTGGTCTTCAAAAGATCAAAAATTAGAATTAATCAGAGCCATAAAGAAACAAGTAGGTAACAATAAAGTAATTTGTGGTCTATCGGGTGGAGTGGACAGTAGTGTTGTTGCTCAATTATTGAGTAAAGCTATTGGAAAAAACCTTACCTGTATATTTGTTAATAATGGTCTTTTAAGAAAAAATGAGGAAAAACAAGTAGTCAAAACATTTAAAAAAAAATTAAAAATAAATTTAGT
>JADHRH010000016.1 GCA_016777545.1 Candidatus Pelagibacter sp. | reverse complement strand
ATCTCTACTCATTCCTGGTTTTCTTGGAACTCCTGCAGTTATTATAATTACATCTGAGTCTTTAATATCTTCATAATTATCTGTACCTGAAAATTTTACATTAAAACCATCAACAGATGATGATTGGGCAATATCTAAGGCTTTTCCTTTAGCTATACCGCTGGCAACATCAAAAAGGACAACCTCATTGGCTACTTCTTTAGTTCCAATTAAGTGTGCTAAAGTACCACCAATCTGTCCTGCTCCTATTAAAGAAATTTTTTTTTTCATGAATGAGCTTATCTTTTATTGATAATTGACAATAATTCAACTGAATTTTAGATTTTATCTACTTATCTTCAATAAGTTTTGAGCAGATTGCCATATCTCCAGAAATGTATGATCCTTTAAAATGTGACTTGTTCTCCTCCCAATTTTTTTTACCATCAGTTATGTAATTATTGAATAGCTGTTTTCTATTTTCTTCAGCTTTTTTTTGAGCTTCTTCTAATTTTTTTTCTTCTTCAATTACCATTAATTCTACAGACTTAAATAAAAGATTATTTGAAATCTCAATAAAATTTTTAGAACTTACAGCATCTGTTTTTAAAATTATGCCTGATGCATAAGCATAAACTGCACTACATCTATTTAATAAATAGATTTGTGTTTTGCCATCTTCAATATCTTTCTTTTCTAAATAATCTTTTAAAGAAGTATTGGTATCTGCTTTAGCAAAACTTATAATGAATAAAGATATAAATAAAAAAATAATTTTTTTCATTAAATGTATTGTAAGTTTTTATGGACCATAAGCTACTTTTGGTAGCCATGTAACAATTTTTGGAAAATTAAAAACAATTGCAACTGCTATTGCTTGTAAAATTACAAAAGGAATTATTCCTCTATAAATATTTTGTATTGTTATTCCTTGAGGCGCTACACCTTTCATATAAAATAAGGCGAAACCAACTGGTGGAGTTATAAAAGAAGTTTGTAGAACAACTGCAAACATAACTATAAACCATACCATATCAACACCAAGATCAACCATCACTGGTGCTAAAAAAGGTAATAAAATTAATGTAATTTCTATCCAATCTAAAAAGAAACCTAATATGAAAGCAATACACAGAACAACTATAACAACTCCATTGGGTCCAAAAGGTAATCCTTTGAGTGCACCTTCAATTAATTCGTCTCCACCTAATCCTCTTAAAACTAAAGCAAACATCGTTGCTCCTACAAACAGTGCAAATATATACGCTGTTGTATGTGTAGTTTTTCTAATTACACTTTTTAAATCCTTGAAAGAAAGCCTTCCTCTTATAAGAGCTAAAATAGATGCCCCTAACGCACCTACTCCTGATGCCTCTGTAGGAGTTGCTATACCCATAAAAATACTTCCTAAGACTGCTATTATTAATAAAGCTGGTGGTATAATTGATTTAAATACTCTTAAAATTATATCTAAAGAAACAGGCTCTGCACTTTTAGGAGCTGGTGCAACTTTTGGCTTTAAGTAAGCATAAGTAATAATAAAAATTGTATATAATAAACCAAGCATCAAGCCAGGAAATACTGCCCCCATAAATAGGTCACCTACCGAAATTCTTACTTGGTCACCCATAATTACAAGCATAATACTAGGAGGTATTAAAATTCCAAGTGTACCAGTTGCACAAACAACTCCACATGCAAGGTCTGGACTGTAATTATTTTTTAACATTAAAGGAACACCCAGAATTGTTAATAAAACAACAGACGCCCCTATGATGCCTGTTGAGGCTGCTAATAGCACCCCAATAAAGACAACTGCTATTGCCAAACCTCCTCTCATACGACCAAACAATTTTGAAAGATCTGTCATTAAATCTTCTGCAATTCCAGATTTATCCATCATTATTCCCATAAAAATAAACATTGGAAGAGCAACAAGGACCCAGTTTGCCATAACTCCATACAGCCTATAAACTACCATCGAAGAAAATTTCCAATCAACTCCAAAGAAAGTGTCTAAATAGCTATCAGACAACATTGTAATGAGAGTAAATAATACCGCTAAACCTCCCATTGTCCACGCAACAGGGAAACCAATAAAAATTAAAGTTATGAAGCTCAAAAAGAGCAATATTGACATGTAGTATTCTGAAATTAATTCCATCTATTTTATTTTTTCAAACCCTAGTCGAATAGTTGTTAGAACCCTAATTAATCTTGATAAGCCAGCTAATAATAATAAAAAGAAACTAAATACTAGAAAGCCTTTTACAAGCCATCGTGCAGGAAGTCCATTTGCAGAAGTAGATCTTTCACTTGTTTCCCATGATAGTTCAAAAAATGGAACTGAGTAAATAAGTACTAAAATAATGAATGGTAAAAACAATAAAAGAATTCCAAAAAACTCAAACCACAGTCTTCTTCTGTAAGCCATGCTGTCAGTCAAAACATCTACCCTAACGTGTTGATCTACTACGTAAGTAGATGACAAGCCAACTAACCACCCTACAGCATATAGATGCCATTGTAATTCTTCCAATTCAATCATACCACTCTTAAATACATATCTAAGAATGACATTAAGAATAATTACAGCAACTAAAACAACCCATATCCAATTAAATACTTCACCAACACTAGTCACAAACCCATCTATTTTTTTTGTGATTGGCCAGTGTTTGAGCTGTAGTTTTTTATCTAAACTATTTTCTAATTTTGTAAAATCATTCGCCATAAAAAAATTTCTTTTAAAAACAAAAGCAGCCGGCAAAACCGACTGCTTTTTAACTTTATTATAAACTTTAAAAGTATTAAATACTAAAAGTTTCTAGGTAAATAACCCCATTTTTGCCAAACATCATATTCTTTCATGAATGCTTGTTGAGAATTCCAAACTTTTTTAAAGTCAGCATCTTTAGCAGACTGTTCTGCCATAACTTTTGCACTAACTTTTTGAAGTTCTCTCAATACACTATCAGGCAATCTAGCAGCTGTTACACCTTTAGAAGGGAAACTTGCAATTTGTTTTCCTTGTAAAAATTCACCAGTTGTAATTGCTCTCATAGCTGCTGCTGTACAAGCCATTTCGAATAAAGCTTGGTCAGCTGCACCCATTTTTTTCCATAAGTCTAAGTTGACCATGAAGTGAGTAGATGTTGATACTTGGTGCCAACCTGGAAACAAGTTGAACTTAGTAATTTTGTGAAAACCAAGAACTTCATCAATTGCTGGCATCGAATATTCTGTTGCATCTAGAGTTCCTTTTTCTAAAGCAGCAAAAATTTCACCACCGGCCATTAAAGTTGCAGATGCTCCTATTTCATTTAAAACCATTCCTCCTAATCCTGAGAAACGAATTTTTAAACCTTTAAGATCATCTAAACTTGTGATTGGATTTCTATACCAACCAGCAGTTTCAGGTCCAATTGTACTACATAACAAAACTTTAATATTTTGCTTGTTGTAAATTTCATTTGCTAACTTTGAACCTTCTCCTTCAAACCACCATGCAGCATACTCCCATGGTTCCATTCCAAACGGTACTGCCGCAAATAAAACGGCCGCTGGAATTCTACCTTGGTCATAAGCCATATAGTTATAAGCTGCAGGCAAATCACCTTTACTAATTGATGGTGAGATCTCTAATGGAGGAAGAATTTTTCCAGGCTCATAAACCTTTAATTTTATTCTTCCATCTGTAGCTTTATCTAAAGTGTCTGCTAAACGAGCAACTGGGTCACCCAGCGCTGGCCAACCAGTATTGAAAGTAGATTGTACTTTCCATCTGATTTTTTCAGCTGCATTTACCTGCTGAAATGAAAAAGTTATCATTAAAGCAAATACAGCCAAAATACTAACGAACGATTTCATTAGTGATTTTGATTTATCTATCATATTTTTCCCCTCTCTTTTGTTTCGAGTTGTTCGTCTAAAAGAAGTGCATTTCCAACTCATTTTAAAATGCTCTCCATGCTTGTCTGTAAAGATCTACCATCTCATTTACAGAAGGCACTCTCGGATTGAGGTTTGGCGCCCCTGAATTTTCTGCATCAGTTGCCATATTTTTTAACTCTTCCTCAAAATTTTTTTGATTAATTCCAAAATTTTGCATTGATGGAACTTCAAAATCATTATTAATTTTGTACAGACCTTTAATCAATTTATCACAGGCCACATCATCATTGTCACCAGGTAGTGCAAAATCTCCAGCACGACTACAATCTGCATATCTACTTTTTGCATGATCTATCGAAAATTTAGTTATAGTTGGTAGTAACATTGCATTACTAAGTCCATGAGGAACTTTGAAATTACTACCTAGCGGCCTACTCATTCCATGCACCAAACATATTGAAGCATTGGAAAATGCTAAGCCTCCTAATGTAGCGGCTAACATTAAGCCTTCTCTTGCTTTTAAATCTTTTGGATTTTTATCAACTGCATATATATTTTGGGTAACAAGTCTTATTGTGTCTAAAGCCATTCGATCAGAAAAGAGTGTGGCTTTTTTGCTTACGTATGCTTCTATTCCATGAGTTAGAGTGTCAATTGCGCTATCAATAGTTAATCTTCTGGGTTTCGATAAAGTTAAATCATAATCAACAATTGCAACTATAGGGACAAATCCTTCACCTCTACAAGAAATTTTTTCATTATTATTTGAGTCTATAACTACTGCGTGATGTGTTACTTCCGAGCCTGTACCAGCTGTAGTAGGGATTGCAATTATTGGAAAACCTTTTTTATCAAACATTGATGGTGGCTTATAATCTTGAATATTTTTACTAAATTTAGCCATTGCGGCTATTGCCTTTGCAGTATCTATTGGACTTCCTCCACCAAAACCAATTACAGCATCATTTTTACATTTTTCTAAAAATTTAATTCCATTTAAAACTACTGAATCCGTTGGATCAGGAACAGTGTCATCAAAAACATCAGAATTTAACCCTGCTTTAGTTAAAACATCTTGTAGTTTTTTTACATAACCAAATGATACCATTTGTTTATCAGTTACAATTAGTAATGATTTTATAGATCCTAAAATTTTTATTATATCAGGGAGTTCATTCAAGCTACCCTTGCCAATTTGCAAGTATCTAGGAACACAAATACGAACATTTTCTCTTTTAATCAAACGGTCCTCTCTCTTTTCATCTAATTTGTTAATGCTTAATCTAAACTTAAGTAATTTTAGGAGTCAACAACTGAAAGCTTTTAATTGATAATATTTTTCTCATTTAAGGAAAAATATATTGCAAAGAAAATTGAGCTAGTATAACTTTAAATTATATATTAAAGGAGAGGTATGAAAAAAGTTAGTCATTTCATTGATGGAAAAGTTTTTACTGTAAAAGATTCTAGAACCGGTCCAATTTTTAACCCCGCTATTGGAGAACAAATAGCAGAAGTTGAATTAGCAAGTAAAGCTACTGTTGAAATGGCTATAGAGAGCTCTAAGAAAGCTTTTTTAAAATGGTCTAAAACCACACCTATAAACAGAGCAAGAATTTTAGCAAAATATAAAGATTTATTAATAAAAAATATGGAAGATATGGCTGTAATGGTTTCCGAACAACATGGAAAAACTATTCCAGATGCAAAAGGTTCTATTCAAAGAGGAATTGAAGTTGTTGAGTATGCAACTGGTATCACCGATTCTTTAAAAGGAGATCACTCTGCAAGTGTGGGGACTAATGTTGACTCTTATTCAATGAGACAGCCCTTGGGTGTTTGTGCTGGAATTACTCCATTTAATTTTCCAGCAATGGTACCTATGTGGATGTACCCAGTTGCTATTGCATGTGGAAATACTTTTGTACTTAAACCATCAGAAAAAGATCCGAGTTGTCCAATTAGACTTGGAGAATTAGCTATTGAAGCTGGTATGCCACCGGGTGTTTTAAATGTTGTAAATGGTGATAAAGAATCTGTTGATACTCTATTAGAGAGTAAAGATGTTCAAGCGATTAGTTTTGTAGGTTCGACTCCAATTGCGGAATATGTTTATCACACAGGAACAAAAAACAATAAAAGAGTTCAAGCTCTTGGTGGAGCTAAAAACCATATGGTTGTGATGCCTGACGCAGATGTTAATAAAACAACAGACGCTATTATAGGCTCTGCTTTTGGGTCTGCTGGTGAGAGATGTATGGCTATTTCTGTTGCTGTTTGTGTAGGAAAAAAGACTGCTGAAAATTTAAAAACTAAATTATTAGAAGAAACACTAAAACTAAATGTTGGACCATACACAGACGAAAAAAGTGATTTTGGCCCACTTAATAACAAAGCTCACTATGAAAAAGTTTTGGGATACATAGATACGGGTGAAAAAGAAGGAGCTAAGCTTCTTGCAGATGGAAGAAATATGAAACTACAAGGGTATGAGAATGGATATTTTGTAGGTCCTACCATTTTTGAAGATGTAAAACCTGATATGAAAATTTATAAAGAAGAAATTTTTGGTCCAGTGCTCAGCATGATGACAACAGATACTTATGAAGAAGCTTTAAAATTAGTCAATGATCATGAATTAGGAAATGGAGCTGCTGTATTTACAAAAAGTGGTATGATAGCAAAACATTTTACTGAAAATGCAAAAATTGGGATGATAGGAGTAAATGTTCCCATTCCTGTACCTGTTGCGTACCATAGCTTTGGTGGTTGGAAGAGATCATTATTTGGGGATCATTCTATGCATGGTCCTGAAGGAGTAAGATTCTATACTAAATTGAAAACTGCAACAGTAACATGGTCGGAAGATAATAGTGGTCCAGAGTTTACAATTCCAGTTCTTTCTTAATTTTTTTAGTTAAAAAACTTAAAAGTTATGAGTGATACAAATAGTAGAACTTCACCCAAAAGAATTTTAAACATCCTTGAAGAAGTTCTATTAGATCCAGACAATTTTACTGCAAAAAAAATATCTCACAAATTAGAGATTCCATTACCAACTGTTTACCGACACATAGAAACTTTGTGTGATGAGAAATTTTTAATTGCTAGCAGTAATAAGAAATATATTCCAGGACCAAAGATTAGAAATATAATCTTACATAGTTTGCCTTATGAACCAAACTTTACTCTTAGGAGATCTTATTTGAGAAAACTTACAACTGAAATTAAAGAAACAGTTAGTTTGTCAGTACCTATTGGAACAAAACTAGTGTATTTTGACAGAATTGAATTTCATTGGCCAATGCAGTTGAATCTGGAAGCTGGTGATCATTTGCCATTGCATGCTTCTGCATCTGGAAAACTTTATCTTTCTTCAATAAAAAAAGAAGACGCATTAAAAATCTTTAATAATATTAAAACACCAAAATCAGCAAAAAATACAATTACTGATATTTCTCAGTTTAAAAAAGAGTTAAATAAAATTAATAAGCAAGGTTATGCATTTGATGATGAAGAATGGTTTAATGGAATGGTAGGTGTTTCTTTGCCAATTACAAATTATAAAAATGAACTGTGTTTTTGTCTTTCTACTCACACAGCAAAGAGTAGAAAAAACATCGATGGTTTAAAAAAAATCTTACCTTCAATGCTTTCTGCGGCAAATAATTTGAAGAGTGCTTTGTTTAAAGATTAGCTGTAACTAACATTTTTTTTAGTTCTGCTATAGCTTTTGCTGGATTTAATCCCTTTGGGCAAGCATTAGTACAATTCATAATAGTATGACACCTATAAAGCTTAAGTTCATCAGCTACTTTTTTAAGTCTTTCTTTTCTCTCATCGTCCCTACTGTCAACTATCCATCTGTACGCTTGTAGTAATACAGCAGGCCCTAAATATTTGTCACCATTCCACCAATAACTTGGGCAGGATGTTGAGCAGCATGCACACATGATGCACTCGTACGCTCCATCTAATTTTTCTCTATCTTTTTTAGATTGAATAATTTCTGTTGTTTCAACTTTAGTATTAGTTTTTAACCAAGGCTCTATTGACTGGTACTGTTTATAAAGACCATTTAAATCTCCAATTAAATCTCTTTTAACTTTTAAATGTGGAAGAGGATAAATATTTATATCACCTTCAATTTCAGAGTGAGGTGTTGTACATGCAAGACCATTCTTACCATCCATATTCATAGCACAAGAACCACAAACACCATGAGCGCAAGATCTTCGATACGCTAGTGATGGGTCTATTTCACTTTTAATTTTATTTAATAAATCTAGAACTTTTGAAGGACAGTTGTCCATATCAACTTCATATGTGTCTACTCTTGGATTTTCTCCAGTTGATGGATCCCATCTATAAATATTAACTTTTCTGATATTTTTCGATCCAGTTGTATCTTTGTAATATTTACCTTTTTGAACTTTAGAATTTTCAGGTAAATTAATTTGAACCATTAATAAACTCTCTCTTGTGGTGGAAAATATTGGACCTCGTTTGTTAATGTTGTTTTATGAACTGGTCTATAGTCAATTTTAGTATCTTTTCCGTTACACCAAGCAATAGTATGTTGCATAAATTTTTCATCATCTCTCTTAGGAAAATCTTCTCTAGCATGAGCACCTCTACTCTCTTTTCTATTATAAGCGGAATCAACTGTGGTAATTGCTTGTCTAATCAAATTATCAAATTCCAATGTTTCAACTAAATCTGTATTAAAAACTAAAGATTTATCTTTGACTGAGATTGATTCCATCCCATCATAAACTTTTCTTATTTCATCAACTCCTTCTTTTAAAGTCTTATCTGTTCTAAAAACTGCACATTTTGATTGCATGATCTTTTGCATTGAAAGTCTAAGTTCTGCAGTGCTTGTTTCTCCATTAGCATTTCTAAGTTTATCAAATCTCGCTAAACATTTTTCAGTCTCAGTTTCACTTACTTCTTCATGAGGTGTGCCAGGCTTTACTAATTCTGCAGCTCTCATTGCTGCAGCCCTTCCAAACACAACTAAATCAATCAATGAATTTGAACCCAATCTATTTGCTCCATGAACAGAAACACATGCAGCCTCTCCGATTGCCATAAGACCTGGAACAGTTTTTTCAGAACCATTAACGGTTAAAACTTCTGCTTTATAATTAGTAGGAATACCTCCCATATTATAATGCACAGTAGGCACAACAGGTATTGGTTCTTTTGTTACATCAACGTTAGCAAATAATCTTGCTGCCTCCGTAATTCCTGGAAGTCTACTTTCTATAATATTTTTATCTAAATGACTTAAGTGTAAATGGACATGGTCTTTTTCTTTACCAACACCTCTTCCTTCATTTATCTCAATTGACATTGATCTACTCACTACATCTCTAGATGCTAAATCCTTTGCATTTGGCGCGTATCTCTCCATAAACCTCTCGCCCTTTGAATTAACCAAATATCCACCCTCCCCTCTAACACCCTCTGAAATTAAAGTTCCATGACCATAAATTCCTGTTGGATGAAATTGAACAAATTCCATATCTTGTAAAGGAAGACCTGCTCTAAGTACCATTGCATTACCATCACCTGTACATGTGTGAGCTGATGTTGCAGAATAATAAACTTTACCATAACCACCCGTTGCTATTATTGTTATATGGGCTCTAAATCTATGGATAGTTCCATCATTTAAATTCCAAGCTATAAGACCTTTGCATTCACCATCTTTCATTATTAAATCCAACGCAAAGTATTCAATAAAAAATTCAGTGTTGTGCTTTAATGCTTGTCCATAAAGGGTATGAAGTATTGCGTGCCCTGTTCTATCGGCAGCCGCGCATGTTCTTTGAACAATACCATTACCATAATTTTTAGTCATTCCACCAAATGGTCTTTGATAAATTTTTCCATCATCTGTTCTACTAAATGGAACTCCATACTTTTCTAATTCTATTACTGCCTTTGGTGCTTCCTTACAAAGATACTCAATACTATCCTGATCACCCAACCAATCTGCACCTTTAACCGTATCATACATGTGCCATCTCCAATCATCTTCTCCCATGTTTCCAAGGGCAGCAGAGATTCCACCTTGTGCAGCAGATGTGTGACTTCTTGTTGGAAATACTTTTGATATACAGGCAGTTTTTAATCCTGCTTCACTCAAACCAACTGCAGCTCTTAAACCTGAGCCACCAGCGCCAAGCACAATAACATCATATTCGTGATCTATAATTTTGTAAGCACTCATATATTTAAATTAAATACTATAATAATCGTAATTAGTGGAACTACTATAGCAAAAATTTGTAATGCTTTGTTTGCGGCATTTTTGTTTTTTTCATCATTAATATAATCTTCAAATACCTCACTAATACTTAAATTAGAGAAAAAAAATGCAAGTATCAAAAATAATGAAAATAATATTTTTGATGATTTTGTAGAAAAAAAACCCAGCACATCGGCATAATCTTTATCAAAAATACCTACAAAATTTATTATAAACCAGCACATTAAAGGAACTAAAATAGCTGAGCTTACTTTTAAAAGTACCCACTTTTTAGTTACATTATTCATAAAAATTATTTTCCTAAAAGGTAAATTAAAATTGTTAATAAAAATGAGCCGATAATCACAACTAAACCTGTAATTTTAGTAGTTTTTAATTCAAAACCGTATCCCATATCCATTATTAAATGTCTTATTTCGCTGAGGATTTGAAAACTAAATGACCATGTTAATCCTAAAATTATAAATTTTCCAAACATGGATTGTAAAAAAACTTTTGTAAATTCATAACTAGTCTCTCCTAATAATAAAGAGGCAACCCAAACACATATAACTGTGATTGCAACTATATTTATTATTCCTGTAATTCTATGAGAAATCGAAACCAAAGATGAAATATGCCATCTATAAACTTGTATATGGGGGGATAAAGGATTGTTATTTTCCATCAATATTTTTTTTAATTAAAGTTTCAGCAATTTCAACTGCATTTAATGCAGCTCCTCTAAGTAAATTATCAGAAACAATCCATAAGTTTAACGAGTTTTTATTTGTTTTATCTTCTCTTATTCTAGATATGTAAGTTTCATCACTACCTTCAGCTTCTAAAGGAGTAATGTAGCCCCCATCTTCTCTTAAATCATATACTTTACATCCCTTAGCTTTACTTAAGGCATCTTGAACTTCTCCTAAAGAAAATGGTTTTTCAAATTGAATATTCACTGACTCTGAATGTGAAACCATAACTGGAATCCTTACACAAGTTGCTGTTAGTTCAATTTGCTCATCAAGTATTTTTTTTGTTTCATTTGTCATTTTTAACTCTTCTTTAGTGTAGCCATCATCTGAAAAAAGATCGATATGAGGGATTGCATTAAAGGCTATTTGTTTAGTAAAATTTTTAGATGTAATTTTTTTATTATTTAACGATAGTTTAGTTTGTTCAATTAATTCATCCATTGGACCTTTGCCACCTCCTGAAACAGACTGATAAGTTGAAACAACTATTCTTTGAATCTTAAATAAATCATGTAAAGGTTTTAATGCAATGACTAATTGTGCAGTAGAACAATTTGGATTGGCTATAATATTTTTTTTCATATTTTTAATAGCATCTGCGTTCACCTGAGGAACAATTAAGGGCACATCTTGATCCATTCTATAAAAACTAGAGTTATCAATAACAACTGAATGTTTTGCTGCTAATGGTGCATACTTCTCAGAAATTTTTCCTCCAGCAGCAAAAAAGGTAATTTTAGTTTTTGAAAAATCAAAAGTTTCAAGATTAAAAACTTCATGATCCTTACCATTAAAAACTATTTTTTGACCAGCACTTTTAGATGAGGCTACCAAAAATAATTCATTTATTTTTAATTTTTTTCTCTCTAATACTTCGAGAATTTTTCTTCCTACATTGCCTGTGGCACCTACAATTGCTATATTCATGATATTATAAGATTTTATACTAGATGAAGGGTAAATCACAAACT
>JADHRH010000015.1 GCA_016777545.1 Candidatus Pelagibacter sp. | reverse complement strand
CGTACTTAAGAATTTCTGCACCAAAAGTATCATTGTCATTTTGTGTTATAAAACGAAAACTTAAATTGGCAGTTTTTCCTAATAAAGATTTTATCCTCATAGGATCATCTAAACCTGGTAATTCAACTAAAATTCTATCATTTCCTCTTTTTAGAATATTTGGTTCATTTGTACCTACTTCATCAACTCTTCTTCTAACTATTTCAATTGCCTGATCCTGTGATGATGTTTTAATTTCAACTAACCCATAATCTGAAAGCTTTAGTTGAAATTCATTATTTGAAGATATTAAGTCAAACTGGTGAGATTTGTATTGCGGATAATAAGGATTTATCTCACTATCTTTATCCATAAAAAAAGACTCTATCTTTTCTTTTAAGGTTGGATCTACATTAAAAATTATAGATTTATTGGATATTCTTAAATCTATAAATTTAATATTTTCCTTGTTTAGAAAATTTCTAATATCGGTTGCTGTGTTCTGTAATTTTTGAAGTTCCACAGGATCATTATCAATTTCGAGTAAAAGATAAGATCCACCCTGTAGATCTAAACCAAGATTTATTTTGTTTGAAAAAAATTTATCTTCAGTATTTAAAAAATTTGATAACGATATAAATAAAAAAAATATAGTTATTATAGATATTATAATAATTCTTAATTTTGAAAAATATAACACTTCAACTTGATATTATTTTTTAACTTCAGGTGTATTTAGTAAACCTTGAATACCTGTAGATTTAATAATCTCAACTTTAACATTTTCAGAAATTAAAACCTCAACTTTTTCGTTATCAATAACTCTTTCAATGGTTCCAATAATTCCAGCAGAGGTAACAACTTTGTCTCCTCTTGTTAAGTTCTCAACCATGGCTTTATGCTCTTTAACTTTCTTTTGTTGAGGTCTTATTAAAAAAAAGTAAAAAATAACAAAAATTAAAATTAATGGTATAAATTGACCTATTCCTTGATCCATATTTCTCCTAGATTAAAATGAATACTTATAACAAATAAGTGATTAAAACAACTTTAAATCTTATTGATTTTATCAATATTATTCATGTATGGTTTTAAAGCCTCTGGAATAAGAATTGAACCATCCTCTTGTTGATAATTTTCAAGTATTGCTACTATTGTTCTGCCGACAGCCAAACCACTTCCATTAAGAGTTCCAACAAATACTGTCTCTTTTTTACTATTTTTATATCTAGCTTTCATTCTTCTGGCTTGAAAAGAACCACAAGAGGAACAACTTGAAATTTCTCTATATTTATTTTCAGATGGTAACCAAACTTCAATATCAAAAGTTTTTTCTGCACTAAAACCCATATCACCTGAGCATAATATAATCTTTCTGTAAGGTAGTTTTAACAAGTCTAGAATTTTTGTTGCACAGTTAGTCATTCTATCTAATTCAGCTAAACATTGGTTTGGCTCTACAATACTAACCATTTCAACTTTGTAGAACTGATGTTGCCTAATCATTCCCTTAGTGTCCTTTCCATAGCTGCCAGCTTCTTTTCTAAAGCATGGTGTTGATGCAACCATTCTTATTGGAAGAATTTCTTTATTAATAATCTGATCTTTAACCATATTGGTTAATATCACTTCAGCAGTTGGTATTAAAAACTTTCTATCATTTGAATCATCAAGTTTGAGTTCAAACTGATCATTATCAAATTTTGGTAATTGACCAGTTCCAAACATTGTAGAGTCGGTTGCAATTAATGGAGGTGATATTTCTTTATAACCATTTAAATTAATATGAGTATCAAGCATAAAATTAGAAATCGCTCTTTCTAGTAAAGCAAGTTTATCTTTAACAAAGACAAATCTAGATCCTGTGGTTTTTGTCGCAAGATCAAAATCAAGCATATTTAGATTTTCACCTAGCTCATAATGAGACTTAGGCTTGAAAGTAAAATTTGGTATTTTTCCTGATTTTAAAATTTCAATATTAGAGTTTTCATCTTTACCTATCGGAACATCATTATACGGTAAATTCGGTAATGATGCTAAAATATTGTCTAATTCATTTTTTATTTTACTTTGAGATGATGAAATTTCTTCAATTTTTTTTGAAATTTCTTTTGATTTTTCAAATAAAGATTTATCTTTAGATTTAGATATTTCTTTTTTTTCTTTTTCTAAATTTTCTTTTTCTTGTATAAATTTTCTATTATTTTCATCTAATAATAAAATTTTTTCAAAATCGACATCAATAAATCTTTTTTTAAGACCATCTTTAAATGATGAAATATCACTTCTAATATCTTTAATATTATGCATCTAATTTATTCTTTTTTTCAATAATATTTACTGAAAATATAGATAATTCATATAAAATCAATAAAGGTATGGCTAAACCAATTTGTGTTATTGGGTCTGGTGGTGTCAATAATGCAGCAGCAGCAAAAATTATTACAACAACATACTTTCTTCTTTCTCTTAGAAATTGAGCATCAACAATTCCTACTCTAGCAAGTAAACTTAAGACAACTGGTAACTGAAAACTAATCCCAAATGCAAAAATTAACTTCATTACTAAGGATAAATATTCATTTACTTTAGCCTCTAGCTGAATAGGCAAACCAGTTGCGGCTCCTGAGCTTTCAAATGATAAAAAAAATTTAATTGCAAGAGGCATTATCAGATAATAAACAAGCATTCCTCCTAAAAAAAATAATATAGGTGTTAAAACTAAGTATGGAATTATTGCAATTTTTTCATGCTTATACAATCCAGGAGCGATAAATTTCCAGATTTGCATTAATATATATGGACAGGTTACAAAGAAAGCAGCAAAAAAAGAAACCTTTAAATAAGTTAAAAAAGTTTCTTGTAGTGCAGTAAAAATCAATCTTCTATCTGTACCAGTTTCTTTTACTGCTTTAGCAAAAGGTTCTACCAAAAAACCATATAAACTCTCAGAAAAAAAATAACATCCTATAAAAAATATGAATAAAAAAATAAATGAATGGATTAATCTTTTTCTTAATTCAGCTAAGTGACTTATGAAGCCTCCGTCATTATCAGATTTTGTCATTATCTTTATCTTTATTTTTATTCTCTTCTTTTGATTTTTTTATTTCATTAGATTCAATATCTAAATCTGCAACTTCACTTTGAATATTGTTAATATATCTCTTTGTTGTACCAATCCATGAACCTACTTTTTTTAACATAAATGGAAAATCTTTAGGGCCGATTACAATAATAGCTACTGCTACTATTAATAAAATCTCAAACCAGCCTATAGTGGGCATTTGACTTACTCTTTGTCTTTACTGTCTTGATTATCTTCAGAAATATTTTTTGGCTCTGGTTCATCGGTAATGTCTGAAGCCATTCCTTTTTTAAAACTTTTAATACCCTTGGCTACATCACCCATTAGACTAGAAATCTTACCTCTACCAAATAGTAGGACAACTAAAATTACAACGATTGCTATTTGCCAAATTCCAATGCTCATAGGTTTTTATACATCTTTTAATTAGTATTTTAAAGAAACTTTTTATTTGTCTTCATTGGAATTCAATGTGCTGCTTAACATCTCATCTATATTTTCATAGATATCTTCCTTTTTTTCTTCTTGTTTCTCCTTGTAAAACTTGCCAGTACCAAAAATTGCATTATCAATATTTGAACTATCAATTAAACCAGCAGATCCCAATTCATCAACTGTAGGTAAGTCAGACAATTTTTGAAGACTGAAATGACTTAAAAAGTCATCAGTAGTTGCATATTGAATTGGTTTACCAGGAACATCTTTTCTTCCTTGGGGTTTGACCCAGTTTAACTCCATAAGTATTTCCAATGTATTCGTACCAAATGCTACACCTCTAATTTCCTCAATTTCAGCTCTAGTTACTGGCTGGTGATAAACAATAATTGCCAATGTTTCTATTGCAGCTCTTGAAAGTTTTTTTTCAACTGTTTTTTCCTGTGACATTAAATTTGATAAAGTTTCAGAAGTTCTAAATGACCATTTATTAGAAATACAAACTAAATTTATGCCTCTTGACGAATAATCCGTTTGAAGTTTTTCTAAAGTTTTTAAAACATTAATTTTTTTTGAAATTTTTGACTCAATTGTTTCAATATCCAAAGGTTCTGCTGCTGCAAAAACTATAGCTTCAACTTCTTTTTCTCCAACATTTATTTTTTTTGGAAATTCAAAAATATTATTTTTCAAATTCTTTTTAACCTTGTTCATTTAATTTCCTTAACATAAATTTCATCAAATAAATTATCTTGTTTGATTGTAAGATTGCCTTCTTTAACAAGTTCAAGGGATCCAGCAAAAATTCCTGCTTTTCCAGTACGTTTATATTTAAGACCACTCTTAAACGTACTGGGTATTAAGTCATTTATATTTTTCCAATCTATGAGTTTACCAAAAAATTCTTTAATTCTTTTAATGCCATCTTCTGTGGTGAAAACAGGTAGTTTGGGGATATTCATTCTTTGAAAATCTTTTGTCATAATAATAGATGAATAAGATTTAAGTAATTCGTATAAGTTTAATTTATATTCCGTGCTATAAATTGATCTTATATTACCTTTGATTCCTCTAAGTCTAATTTCTCTACCTAATCTTTTTCTTTTTAACATTTGATCAGAAAGTAAACGAATTAATTCCAATTTTTTTAATTGTAATTTTAATTTTTCAGCAACTTCTAAAACTTTAAATTCTTCTTCAGGATTACCGGGTAATAATAATTTAGATTTTAAATATGTAAGCCAAGTTGCCATTAATAAATATTCTGAGGCAACTTCTAAATTCAAATTAGATTGACTTTTTATATAATTATGAAATTGGTCGGCTAATAAAGTTATTGAAATATCTTCGAGATTAACCTTTTGAGCTTTTGCTAAATCTAATAATATATCAAGAGGTCCTTGATAATTATCAAGATCAACATTGAAGTTTTTAGAATCATTAATCGACATTCCAAATATTAGCTTATAATTTTGTAAAATTGTGATGTTTTTTTAATTATAAATTTGTTTAAAAATGGAGAATTAATAGCCACAGCTTTCATTTCCTTAAGATTTCCATTGCAGTGTAAAACCAAATCACATCCAGCACTGAATGCTTTTATCGTATTATCTTTTATACTAAATTTTAAACTTTTCATCGAAATATCATCTGACAACAAAATATTTTGAAATTTAATTTTTTTACGAATTATATCTATTACTTTTTTTGAATGAGTGGCTGTATAAACTTTATCAATATGAGAATAGACAATATGTGCCGTCATCCCAAAAAGACATCTCTTGTTCTTAAATGGTATAAAGTCCTTTTTTGACAAATATTTAAGATTTTGTTTGATTGTAGGTGTTAATTTATGGCTATCTACTTTTGCTAAACCATGCCCTGGAATATGCTTCATAATGGTTCCTATTTTATTTTTATGAAAATTTTCTATGCAAATATCACCAATTCTTGAAACTACTTTGGGATCATGGGAAAAAGATCTATCACCTATGATGGAGCTTGAACCTTTTAATCTTAAATCAAGAACAGGGACAGTATTGATATTTACACCTATTAACTTAAGATGATTAGCTGTTTCTGTAATAAATTCATTGTATTTAACATTAAAAATTTTTCTATCTTTAGAATATAAATTTCCAAAAAATTCACCAGTTGATAAATCATTATTTAGAAAATTTGTAAGCCTGTTAACTCTACCCCCTTCTTGATCTAATAGGATAGGGTATTTTGTATCATTGAATATCTTTTTAATGTGATTGGTTAATTTTTTTGTTTGTTTAATTGTCTTAATATTGCGCTTAAAAAGAATTATTCCCCAGGGTTTATATTTTTTTAAAAAGAATATTTCTTTTTTATTCAATATTGTTGATTTAATTCCTATTATAAAACTTCTTCTATTAATCATCACTGTTTATCAATTTCCAAAAACTATGATTTTTTTTTTTATTATCTAAATTTTTTTCAACATATTTTACAACATTATCGGTGTCGTTATTTAACAAAATTAGTTTTTCTGAATAAGAAATAATCATTTCATTAATTTCTTGTACTGATCTGTAGGATTTCTTTTTATTATTATCTGAAAAATAATAATCAACAGCCAAAAAAATAGTTAATATTATAAATAATATAAAAAAAAGATATTTTAACTCTTTAAACATTACATTTTTTCAGGAGTGCTAACTCCTACAATAGACATACCACTTTTAATTACATTAGATATTATTTTTAAAAAAACTAATTTATCATTAGGAATTTTTTTATCGTCATTTATGAATCTTTTGCTCTTATCTTCTTTGCCCATATTCCAGTATGAATGAAATTCAGATGAAAGTTCATAAAGGTAAATAGGTATTCTATGAGGCTCAAGCCTTGAACTTGCAGTTTCTATACATTTTGGCCATTCAGCAATTTTTTTTAATATATTCATTTCATCTTTAGAATAATTAAAGTTATATTCTTTCATTTTTAAATCCTTATTAATATCTAATCCCACATGTCTAAAGACAGATGAAATTCTGGCAAAACAGTATTGAACATAATAAAGAGGATTTTCTTTAGATTTTTCTTTGACTTTGCTAAAATCAAAATCAAGCTCAACATCACTACTTCTATTTAACATAATAAATCTTGTAGCATCCTTTCCAACTTCAGAAATTAAGTCTTCAACAGTTATATAGTCTCCTTTTCTTTTAGACATTTTAAAAGGTTTCCCTTCTTTAATAAGTTTTACAAGTTGGCTAACTTTACAAACTAACTTATTCTTAGATCCTGATAACGCTTCAACAACCGAGGTAATTCTTTTAATATAGCCGGCATGATCTGCGCCCAAAATATTAATTAAAACATCATAATTTCTCTCTAATTTGTTATGATGGTAAGCAACATCGCTTGCAAAATATGTCCATGTTTTGTCTGATTTTTGTAAAGCTCTATCTTTATCATCACCAAAATCAGTAGATCTAAATAAAAGCTGGTCTCTTTCTATCCATCCTCTATCATTATCTCCTTTAGGAGCTTTGATTTTTCCCTGATAGATCAAATTTTTTTGTCTAAGATTTTCAATTACTTTTTCAACTTCCTTATTTTGGACAATAGTAGTTTCACTAGTAAACTTATCGTGAATTATTCCAAGATTTGCTAAATTTCCCTTAATCAATTTTAAAGATTCAGAAACAGAAAGAAGTGTTAATTCTTTAGCTATATGCTCAAAATTGTCAAATTTATAATCATTTTTGATCTTTATAATATTATTAGCTATATCTATTAAATAGTCACCTGGATAAAGATCTGTATTATCTTTTGGAAAGTTTTCATTATAAATTATTTCTCTAATTCGATAATAAACAGACTTAGTAAAATTTATAATTTGATTACCGTAATCATTTACATAATATTCTTTTGAAACATCATGTTTATTAAATATCAATAGATTAGATATAACATCACCCAAAATTGCCCCCCTACAATGACCCACATGCAACGGACCTGTGGGGTTGGCGGATACAAATTCAATTAAATATTTTTTTTTCTTTTCTTTAATATTGGTTCCATAATTTATGTAATTGTCATTTACATTCTTTATAAAATTATTCCAATATTCTGATTTAAATTTAATGTTGATAAAACCTGGTTTTACTACATTTATTGAGTCAATTAACACATCTTGTTTCTTTATTTCTTTAATTAAAAAATTAGCTAAGTCAATTGGGGATTTTTTATTAATTTTTGATAAGAACATTGCTACATTTGTTGAAATATCACAATCAAAGTTAGCAGGTGGAATATCAACATTAATTCCATTTAAAGATTCTGGCAAAACAATTAATTTATCTTTATTTAGTTTTTTAATTAATATTAATATCTTGTCTAAGTATAAGTCAAAAATGTTCATTAAATAGTTTTATTTAAATTAATTGCATATCTGTCAGTCATACCAGAAATAAAATCAGCTATTGCTCTATTAGAGTCTGCTTTTAATTGGTCCTTCGATATATACTTCAATGGGTTTTTTTTTATCTTAAAAAATAATTTACTGATAATTTTCTTACCTTGATTATTTTTTAATAATACATTTTTATTATTATACATTTTGGTTCTTAAAAAAAGTCTAATTTCTTTTTCAATTGATAAAAACTTATTTGAAAAGCAAACAATACTATTATCAAAATTATAAACATCTTTTATAGTCTTAATTTTATTAATCTTTAAATTATACTTTGTATTAGCAATCAAATCTCTAACCATTAAATCAATCGAGTCTCTTATAATTTGATATATTAAAATATCCTTGTTATTTTTTTTAATATTTTTTTTATGTGATTTATAAATATCTCTAAAAAAATTAATTTCAATTAAGTCATTTAAATCAAATAATTTAGCTTTTATTCCATCTTGAATATCATGATTGTTATAAGCAATATCATCAGAAATTGTTGAAATTTGTGCTTCAAGTGATCCTGAATTCTCATATTTTATTTTTTTATTAAAATTTTTTAATCCAATTAATCTGTTAACAGTAGATAAGTCATTAACAGGACCATTATGCTTTAACAATCCATCTAGTGTTTCTATTGTTAAATTTAGTCCTTTAAATTTTAGATACTTATGTTCTAAAAACATAACAATTCTTAAAGTTTGAAGGTTATGATCAAATCCTCCGTAATTTATCATGCAATCATTAAGAGCATCTTCACCTGCATGACCAAATGGAGTGTGACCCAGATCATGAGCAAGGCTTAAAGTTTCTGAAAGATCATCATTCAAACCTAAATATTTAGCAATAGATCTAGCTATTTGTGCAACTTCTATTGAATGAGTAATTCTAGTTCTGTAATGATCACCCTCTGTATTAACGAAAACTTGTGTTTTATGTTTTAGTCTTCTAAAGGAAGCACTATGTATAATTCTATCTCTATCTCTTTGAAAAGACGTTCTATAAACTGAACTGTTTTCTTTATGTAAACGACCTATACTTTTAGAAAGAGCCAAATGAGAGTAATTATTCATGCTTTAAATTCAATAAATTGATATTATAATAGTAATACCAGTGTTGTGTTATGTTTAAAGAAATTAAATTTACAGATAAAGCTATAAAACAGATTAATAATTTGCTCTCCAAAAAATCTCCTGGTTCTTTTTTTAGAATCGCTATTAAAGGTGGTGGATGTTCTGGTTTTCAATATGAATTTACTTTTGATAATGAGATATCTAATGATGATCTAAATTATGAAAAAATTCTAATAGATAAAACTTCAGCTGATTTATTAAAAGGATCTGAAGTAGACTATGTTTCAGAACTAATTGGTGATCAATTTAAAATCTCTAATCCACAAAGCAAATCTTCTTGCGGTTGTGGTGTTTCATTCTCTATATAATGATTATCACATCTTGGAATGTTAATTCTGTTAGAGCAAGAATTGAAAATATTAAAGAATACCTTCAAAAATTTTCTCCCGATGTTGTTATGATGCAAGAAATTAAAACACAAGATGAGACTTTTCCCTATGATGATTTTTCAACATTAGATTATGAAAGTTATGTATTTGGTCAAAAAAGTTATAATGGTGTTGCTATTATATCTAAGCATAAACTAGAAAATGTTAGAATAGATTTGATTAAAGATAAATTGAAACAATCTAGAATTATTTCAGCAGAATTAAAATATAAGAAAAAAAATATACAAATAATTAATATTTATACGCCAAATGGTAACCCAGTTGATACAGAAAAATATTCTTATAAAAAAATGTGGTTAGATAGTTTGATTAAACAACTAAAGTCTCTTTCAAAAAAAAATGAAAATATTATTTTAGCAGGTGATTTTAATATTCTTCCTTCAGCAGAAGATGCTTATAATATTAAAGGGTTTGAAGATGACGCTTTATACCGACTTGAGATAAGAAAAAAATTTAGAGAAATAATTAATTTAGGTTTTCATGATGCTTACCGTCATATTCATGGTGGAACAGAGGGATATACTTATTGGGATTATATGAGAGGTGCTTGGCAAAAAAATAATGGCTTAAGAATTGATCACTTCTTAGTATCAAATTCTTTATTAAATATAGTTAAGAATGTTAATATTAACAAAGACCCCAGAGGAAAAGAAAAACCTTCAGATCACACCCCTATTGAAATTGAATTAGCTTAAAGATTTAATTTTATTAACAAGTTCTTCATTAATATTTCTTGGTCCTTTATCTAATCTATTTTTATGCCTTCTTTCACCTGGAAGTCTAACCCCATCCATAGCTGACATTTTACTAAAAAATTTATCAGCATGTTTATCCCAACCTTTACCAGAAATTTTATCTGGTGAGATTGCTATAATAAATTCACCACCACTTGGCGGACCGCCATCGTTATTATCTTTAGCAGCAGTTTCAAAACTAAAATTTTCTCCAATTAATGCTCCAGCTAATAACTCAACCATCATTGCTATACTAGACCCTTTATAACCACCAAATGGAAGTATAACTCCACCATCGGCAATTTCTCCAGGATCAGTTGTTTCTTTACCTTCTTTAGTTAAGCCTGTTCCAAGGGGAACTTTGTGTCCTTCTCTTTTTGCAATCTGAACTTCACCCATTGCCATTGAGGCAGTGGCCATATCATAGACAACTGGAGTTTTACCTGGTCTAGGCCAAGCAAAAGAAATTGGGTTTGTACCATATAAAGGTTTCGTAGCACCAGCTGGTGCAACTGCAGGCTTATAAGACGTACAAGCTATACCAACGAGGCCAGCTTCAGCAATAGCTTCAGTTTCAGGCCAAAGGGCTGCCATGTGATGTGAATTTTTTATAGCTAGAACTGCTACGCCATTTTTTTTTGCTAATTCAATAACAGCGGGTAGTCCTAAACTTAAAACCATAGGAGCAACTGCATTATTACCTAATACTTTAATAATACTTGGAGCAACATTTTCTAATTCAGGTCTTGCTTTACCATTAATCTTTTTACTTTTTAAGCCCGCAACATAAGCAGGTAATCTAAACAAACCATGAGACACAGAGCCGTCTCTTTCAGCTCTCATAATAGTGTCAGCTAAAATACTAGCATTCTCTTCATCACAACCATTAGCTAATAATGTTTTTTTTGCTAAATCAAAAATTTCATCTAATGTAAGGGAAACTGTACTCATTCCCTTATTAGATATTTTATTTATGCTTGGTTTTCAAATCTTTTTTTAGATCTTCATGATCACCTACAACAGTGTGATACTGACTTTTTGTTACATATTTTTCTAAAAAAGGTACGGATAAAAGAGGTAAAAAACCTCCAAGCACAATACCAATAGCTGCACTTTTTAAATCAGGATCAAGTAAGGCCGCTATAAAGTCTGCTATAATATGAGCTAAAACTATTCCAATTATTCCAGCAATTGCACCATTAGAAATTAATTTTAAAAAACGGTTTATACTCCAACCTGAATAAAAACCAATTAATGGAATTAAAGTATGCACAAAACCAAATATAAATCCTCTTAATATTTCGTATTCTTCTATAAGTTCTTCTAAAAAATGAAGAAATTCTGGTAATTCGTGCGCGTGTTCCATTAGTTACATCTCCTACATATTGTTGAAACTTCAAGCTGAAAATTACTGAAGTCATAATTTTTAATTGGGTTTTTTTTAAATATTGTTTCAAATAATTCTGATTTAAGCTCTTCTGTGTCTCCACAATCTCTACAAATAGCTATAGATGGATTATGTTTAACATGCTCATGACTGCACAATACATACGTTTTATTCTGATTGGATTTATGTATCTTGTCTTCTTCAATTAGTTTTTTTAAAGATCTGTAAACAGCCATTGGTTGTATCTTTTTAAATTTTTGAAATTTATCTAGTATTTCATAGGCAGTTAAATGTTTCTTCGATTTCTTAATTATATCAAAAACTATATCATTATTATTCATTATGTGATGTTATAACATAACATTTTTTTTGTCAATACACTGTTAATAAAGATTTTTGTATGCGTTATAATTGTAATAAGATTCTCATAAAACTTACATATAGAGGAGATTATGTTTATTAAAAAATACCTTAAATGGATCAGTACTGCTTTAGTATTAACTGGAATATTATTAACTAATTTAAATATCTATCCTATCAATATTTATTTTCATGGTTTAGGTGTGGTTGGGTGGACTGTTGCAGGATTTTTATCAAAAGATAAAGCAATACTAACTAATTTTGGTTTACAAATACCACTATTCTTAATTGGAATTTATAAAATTGTTTTATAAAGAAAAATATCTTATTCGTTTGTACAGGTAACACAGCTAGAAGCATAATAGCTGAAAGTATTATTTAATACGGCCGTATATATCTTGATATCTAACAATATCTGTTTCTTTAAGAATTGATCCTATTTGGGCTTCC
>JADHRH010000014.1 GCA_016777545.1 Candidatus Pelagibacter sp. | reverse complement strand
TTTTAAATAAAGTCTTGGAACTGTTTCAATGTTATGATTGAAAACATCTAAGTCTGCTTCTAAAATTTTTTTATAAGCATCCCCTTTTCTTAAAAAATCTGGGGTTAAAACTTCAATTGAAGTATTTGGATTTTTTTTTCTTATAGCTGTAATTACATCAAAAAAATGATTGGAACCTCCATCCTCTAAATCGTCTCTATCAACAGAAGTTATTACAACATGCTTAAGATTAAGTTTGTGGACTGCATTTGAAATTTTGTAAGCCTCAAATGGATCTAAGTTTTCCGGCTTTCCTGTTTTAACATCACAGAAAGCACAAGCTCGAGTGCAAGTATCACCCATAATCATAAATGTAGCATGACGCTTACTCCAACATTCTGTAATATTTGGACAATTAGCTTCCTGACAAACTGTTACTAAATTATTTTGATTAACAATAGTCTTGGTTAAGAAGAATTCTTTGCTGTTAGTTAATTTAGACCTTATCCAATCAGGTTTTTTTTTAATTGGATTTACTGGTTTGTTAACTTTTTCTGGGTGTCTTGGTTTAATTGTCATTCTTTTTAATTATATAGAGGGTCTCACCTTCTTTTCCAAATAAAAACTTTTCACGTAATAGTGTTTCAACGTAATCTAAATCAAGATTTTCACTTAATAAAGAATTCTTGAACTCTAAATCTTTAATTTTATTTCTTAAATCTGCTTCTTCTTTTGTTAAATTCAATAAAATTTCTTTTTTTTTAAAGTATGAAAAAAGACCTCTTTCCCCATCGAGTAAATTAAAAAAGAAATAGAGTATTAAAAAAGTAGAGATTAATAAAAAATAATTTTTCTTAATTTTACTCAACATTAATGAATCTTATTCATTTTTACTTTTTTACCAAGCTGTTCTTCTATACGTAATAGTTGATTATATTTTGCAACTCTTTCAGATCTTGCAAGAGAACCAGTTTTAATTTGATTGGAATTAGTTCCAACAGCAAGGTCGGCTATAAAAGTATCTTCACTATCTCCAGATCGATGAGATATAATTGTTTTGTAGCCAATGATTTGAGCAAATTTTATAACCTCGAGTGTTTCAGAAACTGTGCCAATTTGGTTTAACTTAATAAGAATTGAATTTGATGAATTATTTAAAAAACCTTTTTTAAGTCTCTCTAAATTTGTAACATAAAGATCATCACCTACAATTTGAACATTCTTTGTAGATTTCATTAAATTGCTCCATGAAGTCCAATCATTTTCAGCGAAAGGATCTTCAATTGATTTTATCTTATATTTATTTATAATTTTTAGATATTTATTAATTGTTTGATCTACTGAAACTAATTTTTTTGAATGAATTGAATATTTTTTACTTTTAAATAGCTCATTAGCCGCAACATCTAAACAAATTGAAACATCTTTACCATTTTTAAAGCCTGCAGCTTTTATTGCCGATACAATTAAGTCTAAAGCTTTTTCATTACTATCAATCATAGGTGCAAAACCACCTTCATCGCCAACAGATGTTGACAGCTTCTTTTTTTTAATAAGTTTTCTTAAACTGCTTATTACTAAAAAACAAATTCTCATTGCTTCAGAAAAATTTTTGGCTTTATCTGGTCTGATCATAAATTCTTGGATTCTCAAACCATTATTTGCATGAGCCCCACCATTAATAATATTCATTAGTGGATAAGGTAAACTAAAATTATTCTTAACTAAAAAAGTTTTAAATAATGGTGTTTTTTTAATTTTTGCTGATAGTTTTTTTGCAGCCATTGATACAGCAAGTATAGCGTTAGCTCCTAAATTTGTTTTTTGTCTTGTGCCATCAAGATTAATTAATATTGTGTCTATACGAATTTGATCATGAATATTAATACCTTTTAGCTTTTTAGAAATTTTAGTATTAATTACATCAATTGCATTAAAAACACTTTTACCAAGATATCTTTTGTTATTTTTGTCTCTTTTTTCAAATGCTTCATACGTTCCAGTAGAGGCACCTGAAGGACAAATAGCTGATGCACTTTGATTCTTAGAATAAACTTCAGCTTCAATAGTAGGATTACCACGACTGTCAAATACTTGACGAGCTCTTATCTTTAAAATCTTACTCATCTATTTTTTAATTAAATTATCAATTTCAAATAGTTGGGATAATAGATTTTCTAATTTATCTAAAGGTACCATATTTGGTCCGTCAGACGGTGCGTTGTCTGGATCTTGATGAGTTTCAATAAATACTCCAGCAACACCTACTGCAACTGCAGCCCTTGCAAGATATTCAACAAATTCTCTTTGACCACCACTAGTTTCTCCTAACCCTCCAGGTTGTTGCACTGAATGTGTAGCATCAAAAATAACTGGATAACCATTTTTTGCCATTATAGGTAAAGATCTCATATCAGAAACAAGTGTGTTGTATCCAAAACTCGCACCTCTTTCAGTTACCAGAATATTTTCATTTCCTGAGTCTGATATTTTTTTGGTTACATTAACCATGTCCCAGGGTGCAAGAAATTGACCTTTTTTAACATTTATAATCTTTCCAGTTTTTGCTGCGGCAACCAACAAATCCGTTTGTCTGCATAAAAAAGCTGGAATTTGCAATATATCCGCATGGCTTGCAACAACTGAACATTGTTCAATATTATGAATATCAGTTAAAATTGGTACATCTAATTCTTTTTTAATTTTGTCAAAAATTGGTAAAGATTGTTCAAGACCCGCTCCTCTCTTTCCTTTTAAGCTTGTTCTATTTGCTTTATCAAAAGAGGTTTTATAAATAAAACCCATCTTAAATTTAGAGGTAATCTCTTTAATTTTTCCAGCCATATCCATGGCATGTTGCTCTGTCTCAAGTTGGCAAGGTCCAGCTATAATACAAATCTTATTATTATTAGCAATTTCAATATTTCCACAATTAACTTTTATATTTTTCATTTATATTTTTTTGCAGCTCTAATAAATGAAGAGAATAAAGGATGAGGATCTAAAGGTCTAGATTTAAATTCAGGATGAAACTGAACTCCTATAAACCAAGGGTGATTTTTGAGTTCGATAATCTCTGGAAGCTTTTTATCTGGGGATAAACCTGAAAATATTAACCCTTTCTTCTCAAATTTTTCTTTATATGAAATATCCACTTCGTATCTATGTCTATGTCTTTCTTTGATTAATCTAGATTTATAGATATCTCTAATTTTAGATTTCTCTTTTAAAATTGCATCGTAAGAACCAAGCCTCATAGTTCCACCAAGATCTTTATCTGTGCCTTTAACTTTTCCTCCACTTTTTTCCCACTCATGCATTAAGCCAATTAAGTGAACTCCTTTTTTGTCAAATTCAGAAGAGGTTGCTTTTTTAATCTTTAATTGATTCCTTGCAAACTCTATAATTGCCATTTGCATGCCATAACAAATTCCAAGAAAAGGAATTTTATTTATCCTTGCATATTTAATGGCCTCAATTTTTCCCTCTGTTCCTCTTTTACCAAAACCTCCTGGAATTAAAATTCCTGAAACATCTTTTAGTTTATCTTTAATTTGTGAAACTTTTAGTTTTTCAGAATCAATTCTTACTAAATTAACTTTAAGATTATTAGTAATACCTCCATGAGTAAGTGCTTCATCTAAAGATTTATAAGCATCTTTTAATTCAACATATTTTCCAATAATTGCAATATCAACTTGTCTCTTTGTATTTAGGGTAACTTTGGTTATTTTTTTCCATGGTACTAAGTTATTAGATCTTTTAGATTTTAGTTTAAAATGATTTAAAACCTGAACATCTAATTTTTCTTTTGCAAAACTAATTGGTGCTTCATAAATTGTTTTTACATCAACGGTTTCAATTACATTTCTAATATCAACATTACAGAACAAGGATATCTTTTTTCTGTGTTCTAAAGGGATAGGTCTTTCTGATCTGCAAATTATAATATCAGGTTGAATACCAATACTTCTTAGTTCTTTGACAGAGTGTTGAGTTGGTTTTGTTTTAATTTCGTCTGATGCTTTTAAATAAGGTACTAGTGTTAAATGAATAAATAATGAATTTTTCTTTCCAACATCGTTAGAAAATTGTCTTATAGCTTCTACAAATGGAAGGCTTTCAATATCACCTACTATGCCTCCTATTTCGCAAATTACAAAATCTTCTTTGGTAGTGTCATATTTAATAAACTCTTTAATTCTATCAGTGATGTGGGGAATAACCTGAACAGTTTTTCCAAGATACTGTCCTTTTCTTTCCTTTTTAAGAACATCGCTATAAATTTTTCCAGTTGTAATATTGTCTGTTTTCTTTGCAGTTACTCCAGAAAATCTCTCATAATGACCTAAATCTAAATCAGTTTCAGCACCATCATCTGTTACAAACACTTCCCCATGTTGAAACGGACTCATTGTTCCTGGATCTACATTTAAATATGGGTCTAATTTTCTTAAACGAACTTTGTAACCTCTAGATTGTAATAAATAAGCAAGAGATGCAGAAGAGAGACCTTTACCAAGAGAGGAAACCACGCCGCCAGTGACAAATATAAATCGCGCCATGGAATTATCTTATAGCGATTATTTGATTAATTGAAAAGACTTAATTGTTATTTTCTGGAATCGACGGTGTATCGTCAGATTTTTCCTCAATTACATCTAGTACAGAAGAAGTTGGAGTAAGCTCACTCCGAGATATAATAGTAAGTAAGAGGCTACAAACTATAAAAAGAGTCGCAACAATTGCTGTTGCTTTGCTCATGAAATTACCTGCAGATCTTGAAAGCATAAAATTATCTTGAGACATTCCAATACCTAAAGCTCCACCCTCTGATTTTTGAGTAAGTATTAAAAGAACCAAAATAAAAGCTAGTATAAGATTTACTACTAGAAGAATATTTTCCATTGCGTTTAACTATACGTTTTTTTAACTATATCAATAAATTTTTTAGCACTTTGTGATGCTCCACCAACTAAAAAACCATCAAGATTATTAACTTTTTTAAGATTAATAATATTCTTAGGATTTACAGAGCCTCCATATAAAACTCTTTGGGGCTTATCTCTAAATTTATTCTTAATAAACTTAATTGTCTCAAAAAGATCCTTGTGAGTTGGAATGACTCCACTTCCTATAGACCAAACGGGTTCATAGGCAATAAATATGTTTGCTTTGTTTTTAATATTTTTTAATCCAAAATGAATTTGTTTAGATAAAGTTGATTTTGTTTTTTTTTGTTTTTTTTCTTTTAAGGTTTCACCAATACAAAAAATGACTTTTAATTTTGATTTAAGAGCACTTTTAATTTTAAGATTGATAACTTTATCAGTCTCACCCTCAGCTCTATTTTCGGAATGACCAATGATTACAAATTGTGCACCAATATTTTTTAACATACGTGAATTGATAGAGCCTGTATAAGGTCCATAATCATCATCTTCATGACAATTTTGACCGCCAATACCTATTTGACAATTTTTGAATTTTTTTGAAAATGCGTCAATCAAAGTAAATGGAGGACAATAAATCAATCTACCTTTCTTGATGTCTTTTGATTTTGAAAATTTAATAACTTTATTCAATGAATTTAGCGAAGATAGGCTTCCATACATTTTCCAGTTTGCTACAAAATACATATATTTATTTGTCATAATGAAAGAATTAATCTATAGATTTATTTTAGTTCAATAAATATATAAAGCAATGATTAGTACTTTTAAAAATCTTACAAAGAAAAAAATTGGTGGCTTAGTATTAATAATTGTCATTATTATTGCATTTGGCTTTGGAGGATTTGGTGGTGGTTTTAACACCAGCAATCAAAATAATATTGCTAAGATTAATAGTACTAAAATTTCTACACAAAACTATGTTGATTATTTAAACCAATCTGGATTAAGCAATCAAGTAATAAAAAACAATATTGATAACGGTATTATTGAGGAACTTTTGTCCACATTGGTCTCAACTACATTATTGGATCTAGAGATAAATGATTTGAGTCTTTCTGTCTCCAAACAGATCATTGTAGAAAAAATTAAATCCAACAAAAATTTTATGGATGATGATGGTAATTTTCAAAGAACCTTATATGAAAAATTTTTACTAACAAACAATTCATCTGCTCCAGCTTTTGAAAGCAAATTAAAAAATAATGAATTACAAAAACAACTTTTTACTTATATTAGTGGAGGCACCAAGACACCTAATTTTTTAATAGATAAATTTTATAAAGAACAAAATAGTAAATTAGAGATTGATTTTATCGATTTAAATTTATTTTATAAAAAAAAAGATGAATTTACTGATATTGATATAAATGATTTTATTACTGAAAACTCAGATAAGCTTGTACAAGATTACATTAATTTTGAGTATGTGGATCTAAATCCTAAAAATTTGACTGGATTAAGTGAATTCAATCAAGCTTTTTTTGATAAAATTGATGCCATTGAAAATCAAGTTTCAAAAAATATTAATTTTTCACAAATTATAAAAGAGTTTAATTTAAAAGCTAATAACGTGGTTGACTATATTAATTTAGATAACAAAGAGGATATAAAAAATCTAATTTATAATTCAAGAAAAAATAAAATAGATATTATTGAATATAATGATAATTACACATTATATAATATATCTGAATTAAATTCAAAATTACCAGACAACAAAGATGAAAAATTTAGAAAACAAATCACAAATCTTTTATTTAAAAAAGAAAAATATGAATTCAATAAAAATATTTTAGATAAAATTAACAAAAAAGAATTTGATCAAAATTCCTTTTTAAAATTAGGTTCTAATAAGATTGAAAAAATTAAATTAAATTCAATAAAAGATGATAAAAAATTTGAAATCAATTCAATTAAAGTTTTATATTCTTTGCCACTTAAAACTTTTACTTTAGTTGCAGACAGCAAAAACAATATATATTTAGCTCAAACACTAGGTTTCGATATAAACAATGTTGATTTCAAGTCAAAAGAGTTTGCCAATGCATCTATTGAAGAAAGTGCTCAAAACAAAAATAGTATCTTAAAATCATATGATTTCTTTTTAAATACTAAATATGATGTTGTTGTAAATGACTCAGCTGTTGACCGAGTTAAAAATTATTTTAAATAATGCTCAATAAAAGCCTTTCTGAATTTAAGCGCCAGCACCAAAAAAAAATAAATCAAGTACTTTTTGTCTCTAGAAAGATAAATGATGACACTGAAATTTTAAATTTAATTGAAAATTTTCTTGTTGAAAAAAATAGCTTTATTTTTGAGTCAGTTGAGAAAGGAAAAATAAAAGGAAGATATACAATATTTGGTAAAAATCCTGATAAAATTTGGGAATTTAATAATGATAGATCTTATCTAATTGAAGATAAATCTAAAAAAAGAATTAAAGGTTCGCCAGATAAAATAATAGAAAAAATAATTGAAAGTTTTAATTTTAAAACACCCACCAGCCTTCCTCCTATTTGTTCTTTAATTTCTGGTTATTTTTCTTATGACTCAATTAGATATATAGAAAAAATACCTAACAAATGTAAGGATGATTTAAAATTGCCAGATGTTAGATTGTTAAGGCCTCAAACTGTAATTATTCATGATAATCTAAAAAAAAAGATTTTCTACATAGTGAATGTCTTTAAAGATAAAAAAATATCAAACTATAAAAAAGTATATTTAAGGATTAAAGAAGATATTGAAAGATTATTAATGGAGTCTTCCTTTAAAAAGACTTCACCACAAAGAACATCATTTTCTAATTTTAAAGTTAAATCTAATACTTCAAAAAACAAGTTTCTAGCCATGATTACAAGGGCTAAGAAGTATATTAAGCTTGGAGATATATTTCAGGTTGTCTTAAGTCAAAGATTTGAGGCAAAATTATCTAAAAGTCCATTAGATATTTATAAAAAATTAAGAAATACAAACCCTTCTCCATTTATGTATTTTTTTAATTTTACAGATTTTCAAATAATTGGTGCGAGTCCTGAAATCTTGGTTAGACTTAGAGATAATAAGATAACAGTAAGACCAATAGCTGGCACTAGACCAAGAGGCAAAGATGTAAAAGAAGACAACTTTTTAGCCAAAGATTTATTAAATGATAAAAAAGAACTTTCAGAACATCTAATGTTATTAGACCTTGGTAGAAACGATGCGGGTAAAGTCTCAAAAATTAATTCAATTAAAGTTACAGAAAGTTTTATAATTGAAAAATATTCCCACGTTATGCATATAGTTTCAAATGTAATTGGAATATATAATAAAAAATACAGTAAATTTAAAACCTTACTTGCTGGTTTTCCTGCTGGTACTGTTTCTGGAGCGCCTAAAATAAGAGCAATGGAGATTATTGATGAATTAGAAACATCAAAACGAAAAGTTTATGCTGGAGGCATCGGCTACTTTTCTTCGAATGGGGAATTTGACACCTGCATTGCTCTTCGAACAGCTATAGCAAAGAATGATAAATTTTATGTGCAAGCTGGTGCTGGTATAGTTGCTGATAGTAATCCAATAAAAGAATATGAAGAAACTATAAACAAAGCGAAAGCATTACTAAGCGCATTAAGATAATGAAACTTTTACTAATAGATAACTATGATAGCTTTACATTTAATCTCTATCATTATCTTTCATCATTAAAGGTAAATGTTGATGTTGTTAGAAATGATAAAATTAATGTTAAAGAAATTATCAAAAAAAAATATGATAGGATTGTAATTTCTCCTGGACCAGGTAACCCAAATCAATCTGGTAATTGTATTAATATTGTTAAATCACTTTATAAACAAGTACCAATTTTGGGTGTGTGTTTGGGACATCAAATAATTGGCCAAGTCTTTGGTTCAAAAATAATTCAAGCAAAAAAAGTAATGCATGGCAAAACTAGTAGAATAAAATCTAATCAAATTGGAATTTTAAAAAACCTACCCTTAAATTTTGAGGCGACTAGATATCATAGTTTAATTATTGATAAAAAAACTCTATCTAATCAACTTAAAATCACTGCTGAAACTAATGATGGGATTATTATGGCTATTATGCATAAAGA
The DNA here is from genome assembly GCA_016777545.1 of Candidatus Pelagibacter sp. Classification (GTDB taxonomy): domain Bacteria; phylum Pseudomonadota; class Alphaproteobacteria; order Pelagibacterales; family Pelagibacteraceae; genus Pelagibacter. The sequence goes on along the minus strand of JADHRH010000014.1, from coordinate 3,454 downwards.
ATACAACATTCATGGTGTTCAATTTCATCCAGAAAGTATTAAAACTAAATTAGGAATAAAAATATTAAAAAACTTTATTAATTATTAATCTATGAAACAAATTCTAGAGAAATTAAGAAAAAAACAAGATTTAACTTTTGCAGAAAGTAAATCTGCCTTTGAATTATTAATGACTGGAAAAGCTAATGAAGAAGAGATTTATAACTTTTTAACCCTGCTCTCTGAAAAAGGTGAAGTTTCAGATGAAATAGCAGGAGGTGTTTATGTCCTTAGAGAAAAATCAAAAAGAGTAAACGTTGCCGATTGTGTTGATACCTGTGGAACTGGTGGAGACGGCATGAATACTCTAAATATTTCAACTGCTTCTGCTTTACTGTTGGCCAGTATGGGTACAAAAGTAGCTAAACACGGTAATAAAGCCGTATCATCAAAATGTGGTTCTGGTGATGTTTTAGAGGCTCTTAAAATTAAAATAGATCTTGAGCCAAATGATATAGAAAAAGAGATCAATAATAATAACTTTGGTTTTATGTTTGCTCCCAATTATCACAGTGCAATGAGATTTGTTGGTCCTGTTAGAAAGAAAATTGGCAAAAGAACTATTTTTAATATGATCGGTCCATTAAGCAACCCAGCTTTAGTTGATAGACAAGTTGTTGGTGTTTTTGATAAAAAATTACTAAAGATATTTGCAGAAGGACTTCGAAATTTGAATATTAAATTTGCATGGATTGTAAACAGTGAAGATGGTTTGGATGAGATATCCCCTTATGCAAATACAAATGTAATTCAATTAAAAAATGGGGAGATATCTGAAATTACAATTGATCCAAAGTCTCTTAATGTTAATGCAGATAAATTCGATAATTTAATTGGTGATGATGCTAATTTTAATGCTAATAAAATGATTGAAATTTTTAAAGGTAAAGATAATGATTTTTCAAAAGCTGTTTGTTTAAATGCAGCTGCTGGATTAATAGTTAGTGAAAAGTTTACAAACTTTTTAGATGCTTATAATTTTTCAAGAGAATTTATTTTATCTGGCAAACCCTACTCTCATTTAGAAAAAATTCAAAATGTCTGAAAATATATTAAATAACATAATTACAAAAAAAATAGAAAGAATAGATTTATTAAAAAAATCAACTAGCTTAGATTCTTTAAATGAAATTATAGATAAAAATAGCTCTTATATTAATTTTAAAGAAAAAATTGAAAATAATATAATACATGACAAAATTTCAATAATAGCTGAAATTAAGAAAGCCAGCCCATCAGCAGGTGTAATTATAAATGATTACAATCCAGTTGAAATTGCAAAAATTTATTATGAAAATAAAGTAACTTGCTTATCAGTTCTTACAGAAGAAGATTTTTTTTTAGGAAATTTAATTCATATTAGTAAAATTAAACAACAATTTAATTTACCAATTTTATGTAAAGATTTTTTTATTGATAAATTTCAAATACCATTGGCTAAAAGTTATGGGGCTGATGCAATTTTAATTATTCTTGCAGGTGTATCAGATGATTTGGCTCATGAATTATATGAAGAAGCATTAAAATATAATATGTCAGTTATTGTTGAAGTGCACACTGTAGAAGAAGCTGAAAAATCTTTGAATTTTAAAAATGCTTTAATTGGAATTAATAATAGAAATTTAAAAACGCTAAAGACTGATATTAATACAACCTACGATATTCATAATGTACTTGCTAAACACCAAGGACCTTTAATTTCTGAAAGTGGAATTAAAACAAAAGATGAACTTTTAGATTTGAAAAATAAAACCTCTATTAAAACTTTTTTAATTGGAGAATCACTTTTAAAAAATTTGTCAGAAAATTCTATATTTTCAGTTTTAAAGTCAAATTAACCCTTATTTTACTTACTTATTAAGCTATTGTTAATTAATAAGAACTTTTATAGAACATTGTTTGTACGATATTTGTTCTTATGCTTACAAAAAAACAAAAAAACTTGCTTTTATTTATCAACAAAAAGTTGAGAGCTTCGGGCGTATCACCTTCATACGAGGAGATGAAAGATTCTTTAAATTTAAAATCAAAGTCAGGAATTCATAGATTAATAAGTGCTTTAGAGGAAAGAGGTTTTATTAGAAGGTTAGCTCACAAAGCAAGAGCTCTAGAGGTTATAAAGCTACCTGAGACAGCTTCAGCAAATGATATTTACAATAGCTTTTCACCTAGTGTTATTAAGGGTGGATTAGACAATGATATAAGTAATGGAGATGAAATTGAAATACCTGTTCTAGGTAAGATTGCTGCTGGAACTCCAGTAGAAGCAATTCAAAATGAGGTTGCTAGAATACCGCTTCCAAGTAATTTAGAAAAGAATGGCCAATATTTTGGACTTAAAGTTCAAGGAGACTCTATGATCGAAGCAGGTATCAATGAAGGAGACACAGTAATCATAAAAAGAACTGATACAGCTGATAATGGAAAAATTGTTGTAGCTTTAATAGATGAGCATGAGGCAATGCTTAAAAGAATTAGAAGAAAAGGCAAAACTATAGCACTTGAAAGTGCAAATAGAAATTATGAAACCAAAATATTTGGCCCAGATAGAGTAAAAGTTCAGGGTGTTTTAGTATCTTTATATAGAAACTTCTAATAAAATAGTTTAAAAATCCCTAATGTCAAAAGTAGCAACAAGATTTGCTCCCTCACCTACTGGAGCGCTTCATATTGGTGGAGTTAGAACAGCTTTATTTAATTGGCTATTTTCTAAAAACCAAAAAGGAAAATTTCATCTTAGAATTGAAGATACTGATAAAGAAAGATCTAAAGATGAACATAAAGTTCAAATTATCAAATCTTTAAAATGGATTGGTATAGAGCACGATGGTGAAGAATATATACAATCAACTAAAATTGATGATCATATAAAAATTGCCAATAATTTACTTAAAACTGGTAATGCATATAAATGCTATTGCTCAAGTGAAGAAATTGAAGAACAAAAAAAAAGAGCTAGACAAAAAAAGCTTCCTTATATCTATAATAGAAAATGTAGAGATCTATCACAAACAGATTTCCTTAAAGATATAAAACCTGTAATTCGATTTAAAAGTAAAATTGAAGGATCTACTGTACTAAAAGATTTAGTTCAAGGTGATGTAGAAATAGACAATAATACAATTGAAGATTTTATAATTTTAAGAAATGATGGAACGCCTACATATAACTTATCGGCAACTGTTGATGATCATCAAATGAACATGACTCACATCATTAGAGGAGATGATCATAAGATTAATACATTCAAACAAATACAAATTTATTTAGCGATGAATTGGGATTTACCAAAATTTGCGCACATTCCACTTATTCACACAATAGAGGGTAAAAAATTATCAAAAAGAGATAATGCATCCACTTTAGATGATTATTCCAAAATAGGAATAATGCCTGATGCATTAAGAAATTATTT